>DAZF01000044.1 GCA_002507205.1 Methanolobus sp. UBA32
TCGTGACCAACATGTACCACATCGTCCATCTTTGGCTTAATACCCATAATCGTAACGACTGGTCCGGCCACACGATAAATTTCACCTTTCATTTCCACAGATCTACACCTACCGATTGCTTTATTTTTTCCCTTAAATTCGAACTTTCACCACTACCCCCGAGAGTCACAACAGTTGGCTCAACAGAATCGTTGATAGTGTTTCTCAACATCTCCGGTAGTTTAATCAGATCATCACCGTGCATTACCAGAATGCCGACTTCCCGATCCTCAAGTATTTTCTCTACAGTAAGTTCAAGTTCGCCATTATTAACTTCAAATATTTTTTTGACACCGGCTAGTCTGAAACCCGTTACAAACTCGCCGCTTCCGACCACTGCTAATTCCATCAGATCACCAACTGTTCCTTGATAATATCATCATCGAGGTTGGCGGCTTTGCCACGTATTACTATCCGCAAGTTGTTTATCTCATTCTTTTTGCTTAGCATGTAGTCCATGATTGGTACAATTGAGATCGGATAAACATGTGAAAAGCTTGCTGCAGATTTAAGCCTGTGTTTTTTCAGTCGGTTCTCGACATCGATCAACGAAACCATATCCGGACTTACAACATCTGAGATTACGTCCCAATAAGGATATTTCTCAAGTTCAGAGATAAAATCTGCGAAGGAAAGAGGTAACAATCTCTGGATATCCTTAAGCTTCAATTTGAGTCCGCCATCGATCATCAGATTCATCATTTCAGGATCTGTGATTCCGGATTTCTTCAAACGGAAAAGTGTCATAAGGTTTTTCAGATCAATACCCATCCTGGTAAATTCCGCAAATAGCTTGCGATCCTTGGATTTTGATTCTCCGATTGCACCAAATAATCCGACATAGTACATTTTATCAAGCTGATTCTCAATATCCGAAAGATTTGTACCATCATAGTTCTTCAGTATGGAGTAATATTCTGTGTTTGCAAGCTCAGAAATGACATCCTCGTATGTGCCTTTTGCAGCCAGTTCTGAAAGGAAAGTGTAACTTAACCTTCCTGCTGCAACAATAGCATCAAGAATCTCATCTGTGGAAGCATTACAGTATTTTCCACGAAGAATGGTCTTTATATTCCAGATATCATACTTTTGGAGTTGCTCACCCACAAGGAAATTAACGTCACCTTCGGAAATACTGAGTAGTTTTGTGAAGGTTACAGCCAGATTCCTGTTAAGAGCATGCTCAATAAGATCTACGCCTTCGTACTGCCTGGCTAATTCATCGACATCCTCTTTATACTCAGATTCTTCAATGAATCTGGTAATTTCATCAATGCTCATATTCATGAGCCGAGGATAGGTCTCCTTTGGCAGAATCTTACTTTTCATTGCACGTACACGTGCCGTAGTATATGCGTAGTTTGAATGCCCCTTTGAAGGGGATTTTTTTGAATTACCACGCTTAAATTTCTGCAACAGCTGCATTTAGAAATCACCCGAATAAGATATCAGATGTCTGTTTCAACAAACGCTCATTCACGCTATTAAGGATAACATCGTAGGTATAATCCAATCTGATAGTACCATCTTCATTCTCGATGATAACGCCACCAAGACAATTGATATTACCGGCGTATTCGAGTGAAGATAACTTCTTAACGAGCTCCTCAGATTCAGCATTGGAATAAATTCTGGCACCATTTGNNAACGCTGATATGGTTTCTACAGCCTGGACATATACTTTTTCGAGTATTTCCTTGCGTGCATTGAGCAATGTGCGCTTCACTTCAAGATTTGCACTGGATATTTCTTGCTGCCTTACTTTTTTAATATCATCTTCTGCTTTCGCAAGACGTTCACCCATAATCCTTTTAGCATTCTGTTTTGCTTCATCAAGAATCAGAGCTACTTCTGCATCTTATTCAGAATCCAACTTGGAAACTTCTACCTGAGCAGCATCCATGATATCTTTAACAACAGTTTCTAGTCCCATGCTCAACACCTTTATAAAATTTAAGAGCGAAAAATGCGCTCTTAAATTATCTGACNNCATTGCGGTTATTGTTTCTGTTACCATTTTCTTATTCCTCCGTGTATTTTCTAATATATCCAAATGGATCGTATTTACGTCCCCCACCTTCGTAGAATTTTCCGAAGAATTCTACATACTGCAACCTGAGTGAGTGTAAACCGGGGGCGATAATACTCAGGACAGTATTCAATGAGTGTCCAAACAAGAACACTATAATTGCACCAATTGTTGCCACACCTACTGGCGTTCCTGGTTCCCAGATCATTTCAAAAGCGATCAGGTTAACAGTTGACGCAATGTAGATAGATGACAAACCTACAGCTATGATACGAGTGTAAGACAGTGAGTTACTGAGTAGTGAAGGCAACTCGATAGGTCCTTTGATACCTTCTCCCTTGAGAAGCATTACAAATCCTATTAAGAAGACAACCNNTTGCTGCATATCCAAGAATTGCAATAATCAAACCGATTTCAATAACGAACCAGCTTCCTTTCTCAAAAATAGCTGCTGACATCCCATGTTTCTTGTTTTCGTTGATGAAACCAAGGAGATAACCAATGTTGATATGAATGAAACCGACAAGAGCGGTCGCAACGATCATGGTCATCACAAGATGGGTCCTGTGAACAGGGAAAGTTATCATTTCATCTCCAACCGGGGATGCTAAAAGATTTACAGTTTCGAATCCTTTAATCAATCCTTCAGTCACACCGTGTTCCGTATGCAGACTTGCAAGCGGGAATCCCAGGAACTCACCATATAACACACCAAATATCAAAGTGGATATCTGACAGTATATGAGAATGTTCATGAGAGGTTTGATCGCATCTGAAGAAATTGCTTTTTTGATACCAACAGCCATTGCGAGAAGAATCAATGCATAGCCGATGTCACCAAGGATCATTCCGTAAAAGAGCGGGAAAGAAATGAATATCAATGTAGTAGGATCCAGTTCCTTATATTTTGGTCGTGCATAAAGGTCCATGATCTCCTGGAAAGGAGCAGCCGCTTTAGAGTTGTTGTACTCTATTGGAACGATCTTTTCATCTTCCTTTGTCATTTCCTGTTTGGAAACGAACGCACGTCCGTTCGTAGCTGCTTTCACAATACGCTCCAGTTCAGCGAACTCATCTTCAGGAACCCATCCATCTATGATGAACGTGCTGTCTGAAGTAGCTACTTTGAGCGGAGTTTCTGATTTCTGAGCCTCTATTGAAAGGACTTCATTGCTAGCCAGAATGAAATCAGCATATTTATCTTTGAGAGATTCGATCTCTGCATCGATTGCTTCTACCTGTTTCAATAATCCTGATTCTTTTGAAGTGATGCTAGAAAGAGATTCAGATGGCATTCCACTTATATTTGGAATCCTGAGTTCCCTGAAAGCAAATCCTGCAAGCAGATCAGCGACCTCTGCAGCTTTGTCTTTCGTAACAAAAAGCACCATAGTACTTTCTTTAGCATCATAGAATATCTCGTATGAAGAAGTTATTCTGGAAACTGCGGATCCGACATCTTCCTTCACATATCCTGAGAATACTGAAAGATGCTCGTACCCACGATAAAGGTCAAAATCAAGAGAAATGTTAGCAAAAGGAACTAATTCTTTTTTAAGAGAATCAATCTCTTTGAGTTCTGCTTCAAGCTTACTTTTCTGCTCACTCTTCACGTCAAGTTCAGCATCCAGTTTGTTGAGAGTAACATCGAGTTCAGAAATAACAGATTTTTTATCCTGTTTCTTTGACTCGATGTCTTTTACACCCAGTAAACTGGCAATTGATCTGATCTTAATCAGTTTCTTGGAAACGTCATCTACATTTTCGAATGGTCTGCCAATACGGAGACCAGATTCATCTTCATTGAAATCTTCGATCTGGAACAGATTTGCTTTGTGCAGAGCATCGACCGTTTCTTCAAAAATACTTTTATGGCCAACAATTACGGCACGACTCATCTGCTTTGGTTCAAGCATGTATTGCCCTCTCGAACTCGTTTATAATTACTTTAACAGCTTCATCGACATTTGATGAAGCGGAACTGCCAATAGATTTAGCCTCACTTTCACCATTCCCGATGATTTTTGCTTTATCTGAAGCGATAGACTCTTCTGCAGATTTCATTGCACTTTGTGCAGATTTCTGTGCATCTACCTCGGCCTGTTTTATGATCTCTCTGGCCTCGGCACGTGCACTGGCGATACGGTCATTTTTTCTTTTTTTACCGTCGTCAACCATTT
Source organism: Methanolobus sp. UBA32 (assembly GCA_002507205.1). Taxonomy (GTDB): domain Archaea; phylum Halobacteriota; class Methanosarcinia; order Methanosarcinales; family Methanosarcinaceae; genus Methanolobus. Next base: position 4,249 of record DAZF01000044.1, read on the forward strand.
TTCGTGCATTGTCTTCTGCCTCTTTGATTTCCGACAAGATTTTTTCTTTGGCCATGCTAATCCTCATGTGATGAATTGCTTATTATCCCGAATAAATCATCACCTCCTATTGCTAACTCACATATAAAGTATTCGGTTTTCCAGATACCAGCGAGCCATAAATAGTAATGATTTATCATTAAGATGGCAGGAATTACCTACCATCAAATATTCCCAATGTTATCTTTGGATAGTGATTCCCCAATAATTATAATTAATAACAATTACGATAAATCAATGCATATATTTATCAAGCCGAAGCGGAAGTTGGCTTCCTTCCGGAATGCTACGGATATATTTAGCCCTGAATTCAGGGTTGCGCATCATGCAGTATTCAGCAGAACACTTGTATGCCTCATGCTGCCCCATTCTGGCCCAGATTGCAGCAAGTTTTTCCTCACGAATATTCCCAAAAGAGAGAGGAGTATATGCGCATGGAAGAACATCTCCACCGGCTGTTGCATGCATCCACCTTCTGCCTGCAAAGCAACCGAACTGATCAGGACCCATAAAATTGGGGAATGAAGTAACCCTTGGACCATCCTCTTTTTTGTTCATTGAACTCTGGAACTTGCCAAGACGATCAACATCCTTGGTAGTTATAACCTCATCCTCATGGTCCATCCAGCGTCCAACAGCTATGATCTCATATATGGACATCTCCTGCATACCCATGTCTGTTGCAAAGTTGTAGAAACCATCAAGGTCATCGATATTATGAGGAGATACGACCACAAAGAGATCTGCAAGAACACCTGCATTCACCATGTGCCTTATACCATCCACAGTATTTTTGAAAGCACCTTCCCGTCCCCTGACACGGTCATGCTCGGCCTCATCAGGACTGTCAAGGCTCATGTGCGCAGCAAAAAGACCTGCTGATTTCAGATCTTTAGCCCTTTGTTCAGTCAAACTAAAACCTGATGTGAAACATGTAGCTACTGCACGAGTCTTGTCCACTTGTGCCACCATTTGTTCAAGATCCTTTCTGAGAAGGGTCTCTCCACCATCAAAAGCTATGTAATAAGAGCCCAGATCGATCGCCTGCTGTATAGAGCTATTAATCTCATCAGCCGTAAGGATAGGATCAGCCACAGTACCAGCTGCACCACAGTGAATACAATCATAGGGACAATGTGTGGTAATACCTATAGAGAACTGATCAGGTATTCTCTTCTTTAGAATAGAAGCCACCTGTGCACTGATCATCCTGTTGAAGACATCACCTGGCATCGGAGGAGCCCATGTTGAAAATATAATGTTTTCCTCATCCGCATATATCGGTTTTTCTTCCTGGAAGATCTTGTTGATCCGTTTTAAAATCGGTTTTGCAACAGGAGCTAACGGACCTTCTGCATCAAGGACCACTTTTCCGCCCTCGGTGCTTGCATTTACTTTAACAACTGATTTATCATAAACCCTCATGAAGTCACCTGATAATTGAATAAAATTAAATAAGATCCCCGGGGAGCAGGTCAACTGTAATAAGATCAGTTACAAGCTCCAGTTTATCCCTTGCTTCTGAAAAGGGGAATGAAGCAAGGATGTCTTTTGCATTCTGCACGCAATCATGCACTTGCTGCAGAGTCTTCTCCACAGCTGCACCATGACCCATTACCCTCCTGTAGATAAGTGGTAATGTTACGGATTCATAAGTGGAACTTTTATCTTCGAGTTTGTCAAGGTACTCAAGCAGATCATCAACGATCTGATACGCATTGCCCACATACTCACCAAATGACCTGAGCTTCAGTGCAGTTTCTTCATCTGCTCCTGCAACATACGCACCTATTGCAGCACTTGCAGCAAAAAGAGAACCTGTTTTTTTACTGATGCACTCAAAATAGTTCTTTTCCCTGAATTCCTCACTTACACTGGAAATGTCAATGGTTTCTCCTTCAGCCATGTACATACCAGCCCTGCCGAATTCATTAACAGCATTATTGCCATAACCAGATATTAATGATATGGCCTTTGATATCAAAAAATCCCCGCAAAGTATGGCTGCAGGTATACCATATTTTTTGTGTGCGGACTCCACGCCCCTGCGTACAAGTCCTCCGTCAAGCACATCATCATGAATGAGAGAAGCAGAATGGATGAACTCAATGGCAAGTGCGGCATTGACACTATCTTCAGGATTACCACCGCACATCTCCGTACATAATACCAGCATCACAGGCCGGATGTTCTTGCCACCGGAACTGCAGATATGCAGAAGCATTTTCTTCATCTGAGAATGATCATCCATGGAATGGACTATCTCATCCTTGTTGGCCCTGATAAGTTGGTATTCTTCCAGATCATCTATTTGAATCATACATCCCGTCCAGTCATTCTGAATACTTTGAAGGACAACTTACAACTAACTGGTTAGCCTCGACCATGCCCTTAGAAACCATTTTTCCACCTATGCTAATACTTTGCCCTTCTGCGACATTAGCCGGAAGCGAACCCGTATATTTGACATTCAATTCAAAAGAAGGATCTTCAAGATCCTGAAGCACAAAGGAAGTACCATTTGTAGATATATCAAGAGTTTCGTTCTTGATCATACCCATAGTGCTAACGTCACGACCTACATAATCATCAGAATTGGATGAAAGTTCAGATATCATGAGATAACCCTGTGAAAGGTCCACATTCCACAGACCCACAAAACCAATAATGGCAATGAAAACAACTGCAAGAACAGTTTTCTGTTTTTTATCCATAAAAGCACCTCATTGTGACATTATTTTGCCATTAGGCGACACTTCCGCAGTAGTTCCTTGCGGGAACGTAGTAAATATACGATATATGCCGACAATGTAATCCACGTAATTACGAATGCAACTTCTAACGCGCCTATA
>DAZF01000052.1 GCA_002507205.1 Methanolobus sp. UBA32
AGGACAGTTCATACTGAGATATAGGCACTCAATCTATATAACTATTTTTAGTTAACAAAGCCTTTCCAATATCATAATAGATTTCAACTCTATTACTCTCAAGTTCCTGCATTTCAACCCTGTTTGCTTCCTCCCCGATATACACACATCCTTTAGATTTCAGATTCATCCGTTATAAAACTCCAAGCACGCTCGCGTCAACAACAATCATTAAATATTCCAACAATCAAAGAAAGAGGGTGATTCATATGGATTGTCTATTCTGTAAGATCGTTGCGGGTGAGATTCCTTCGAATAAAGTCTATGAAGATGACTTTGTATATGCTTTCCTTGATATATTTCCATGTTCTAAAGGGCATACCATCGTTCTTCCTAAGAAGCACTTTGGCAGGTTCACGGATATGAGTGAGGGAGATGCAGCTTCATTGTTCGCTTCTGTGAACAAGATTGCAAAGACAGTGGAAAAGACACTTGGACTGGAAGGGATGAACATTGGTATCAACAATGGGGAGATCGCAGGACAGACAGTGCCACATGTGCACGTTCATATCATACCAAGACGTGTTGGTGACGGCGAGGGGAATATGCATACCATCGTGGAGTTGCATCCTTCAACAGACAACATCGCGGAACTGGCTGAATCCATAAGAAAAGCATTCGATTAATTACAACAAACTAAATCCGCTAAATTAATTATGATCAATCACATTTATTGCAATAAACTACAGGAGAATGAAACATGGCAGACGATGAACAGAAAGTACTTGACGCACTTAAAGATGCAGCAAAACCAATGAGACCAGGCGAGATCGCTGAAGCAACAGGTCTTGACAGCAAAGAAGTCAGCAAAATACTCAAGAACCTCAAGAGTGCAGATGCCGTCTGTACTCCTAAAAGATGTTTCTATGCACACGCTGATTACGAAAAAACAAGCGAATAAATCTTTTTCATTCTTATTCTTTTTTTACATTTTTTGCTTTCTTTCTGGTACTTGACTGATAGTTTTCTGACACTTCTTCAGTCACTGCTGATAACCGTCACAGTGACCTCTCTTGTCCTGGGTCCGTCCAGTTCTGCAAGAAAGATGCTCTGCCACGTACCAAGCAAAGGTTTTCCGTTGATAACCGGTATCGTTTCACTGTTACCAAGAAGTACAGCTTTCAAGTGGGAATCTGCGTTATTGTCGATCCTGTCATGAGCATAACCTGCATGTGGTGGAACAAGCTTTTCCAGCAGTTTAAGAATATCAGAAACAAGACCAGACTCATTCTCATTGACAATTATCGAAGTGGTCGTATGCTTTGTACTTAAAACGCAGATACCGTTCTGTATTCCGCTTTCACTCACGTGTTTTCGTACCCTGTCCGTAATATCGATAAGCTCAATTCTCTTTCCGGTCTGTACTTGCATACATATCCCCAATCAATGATACTAGTCTTTTAGTATTAATTATACCGGATTGGATATTGAAACATACCTGAAATGTACATGTCCACATTAACGGCATGTTTAATTTTATAAAAATATAACTATAACCATTAGCAGTCAAAATGACCATAAACCGGAAAAGAATTTTTAATAAATAGAAAAAGAAGGTACCTATTGGTACCTGTATTCCCTCACTTCAATGACAAAGTGAAATCAACACTTACTTCACTGTCACAGGCGTTTGCGCTGGAATCGTAAGCATAACCATCGAGTGTGACACCCGTCACTTCTAAAATAAAGTTACCTATCGGATTCTTCAACTGAGCAGACTGGAATGTAACCACGCCATTTGAATCAGTCACAGCAGAAACTGTTCCTGTTACAAGACCGCTCCAGTCACCGGTAACTGTTGCACCGGACAAAGGGTTTCCGTCAGCATCTACAACAGTAGCTGCTGCTGTTGCATATACAAAGACATGTTTGTTGGCTTTAACAGAGTAATCTGTAGTAACTGTAAGGTCACTCAGGTGCATTTCTACCGAAGAGTCGTCTGTCGGAGTATCAGTAGGAGTCTCTACAGGTGTTTCATCGGCAGGAGGTGTTACAGTGTCAACAGGATCCTCTGTGGCAGGTGCCTGGTCGAGATCAGAGACTGCTGCCAGGGCATTGACAAGACCGTAGCCATAGTAAGTATCCTTTCCGCTTGTTCCAAGGTCAGTGGCTGTGCTCTGAAGTCTTGCACGCACCTCTGCAGGGTCCCATGTACCATCATTGTTAAGGTCAAGGTTTGTTCCTGAGACGTCAGTGCTGAGCAGAAGAGCAACCACACCAGTCACATGAGGTGTAGCCATACTTGTACCGCTCTTGTAACCATATGAAGACCCAGGCATTGTGGAGTATATTGATACACCTGGTGCTGCCAGTTCTACTTCAGGACCGTATGATGACCATGAAGCCTTAACATTATTTGAATCAGTAGCTGAGACTGCGATAACAGAATCAAAGCCTGCAGGATAGATTACTGCGCCACCGGTGTTTCCGGCTGCTCCAACGAGCACAACGCCACTGTTGTATGCATTGTCACATGCAGCTTTGAGTGTGGAAGAGTATGAGCCACCAAGACTCATTGTGATTACATCAGCATCATTAGCCATAGCCCAGTTGATGGATGCTATGATATCACTGTATGAGCAATATCCAGTTGCATCAGCCGCTTTAAGAGCATAGAAACCTGCATTCGGAGCAACTCCAAGCACTCCTATTTCATTATCAATTCCCAGAACTGTACCTGCAACGTGGGTTCCGTGACTGTGGTCATCCATCGGATTATTATCATCGTTAACGTAGTCATAACCGCCAAGGTAATTTGCTGCAAGGTCAGGATGGTTGTAATCAACACCTGTATCGATCACAGCTACCTTAACACTACTACCGGTAAAACCAAGTGCCTGAGTAGCAGGTGCATTGACCCTGTTTATTCCCCACGGAATAGTCTCGCCTGTTATCTGGGCTATTCCATCAGGCTCAATAAGTTCAATATTCGGATTCTTAGAAAGAGCATCTATTGCCTTTTGTGGAAGCTCTGCGGCAATGGCAGGAACAACATCATATTCATACTTTATACTTCCACCATTAGCCTTTAAAAGCTGAGCATCTGTTTTTCCTTTAAACTTAATAAGAACAGGAACTTTTTCATCATCGTTCGGTACAGCACTTGCCGGTGCCACCACAAAGGAGAGCAATATCGACAAAATCATCAGTAACGTAATTGGTAGTCTATTCATCAAATCACCAGTTTTTGAACATGAAGTAAGCAACATTACTACAGGTTAATGGACACCTATAAGTATGTTATGAAAAAATCATGTACATTTGTGTAAAAATAAATCAGTTACAAAGTCACTAAATGCTTATTTTTAAAAAATGAATGAATATTGTAATACTCATTCAAAGTCAGAAAGACCTGACATATCCAGTGTTGCAAAATAGTCATCCACTGTTTCAGCTCTTCTTATCTCTACAAAACTTTCATCAGGTCTCAGGAGTATCTCTGCTGACCTGAGTTTCCCGTTATAGTTGAAACCCATGGCATGACCATGTGCTCCTGCATCATGGATTACCAGGACATCGCCTCTGGTAACTTCAGGAAGGAGCCTGTCAATGGCAAACTTGTCATTGTTCTCACAAAGTGAACCTGTGACATCGTAAAGCTGTGTAGCTTCCTCGTTTTCCTTTCCAATCACAGTAATATGATGGTATGAGCCATACAGAGCCGGGCGCATGAGATTTGCCATGCATGCATCAGTACCCACGTAGTCCTTGTAGATATGTTTCATATGGCGAACAGTGGTCACAAGATAACCGTATGGTCCGGTAATTACCCTTCCACATTCAAGGAATATCTTTAGTGGATGTAGGCCATTTCCTCTGATGATCTCATCATAGGCCTTTCTGACACCCTTTGCAACGACATCATAAGGAACCGGTTCCTGTTCAGGTCTGTAAGGAATACCGATTCCACCGCCAAGGTTCACAAACTCGAATTTGATATCGAGTTCCTTTGAGAGTTCAGCTATAAGTTCGAACAGTATCTTTGCAGTCTCAATGAAATACTCAGGGTCCAGTTCATTGGAAGCCACCATTGTGTGCATACCGAATCTTTTGACACCTTTTTCCTTCATCATCCGGTAGCCTTCGAAAAGCTGCTCCCTTGTGAAACCGTATTTTGCTTCCTCAGGATTACCGATGATAGCATTTCCTTCCTTAAGGGGACCAGGGTTATAACGACAGCAGACGATCTCAGGTAATCCTGCAACCTCTTCCAGATACTCAATGTGGCTGATGTCATCCAGGTTTATGATAGCTCCCAGTTCCTTTGCCTTGATGAACTCCTCTTCAGGAGTGTCGTTGGAACTGAACATGATATCCTCACCAACAATTCCCGTCTTTTCTGCAAGCAGAAGTTCCGGAAGGGAACTGCAGTCAGCACCAAAACCTTCAGCCTTGAGCAGTTTCATGATATATGGATTTGGAAGAGCTTTTACAGCAAAATATTCCTTAAAACCGTTTACTTCACTGAATGCTCCCTTGAGCTTTCTTGCATTCTCAATGATTCCCTTCTCATCATAAATATGAAAAGGTGTAGGATACTTTTCAATTATCTCTGTTAGCTTTTCCTTTGTGAAAGGAACTTGTTTTGACACCATTGGTCTTCCCCTTTTATTGTCTGGTTCCCTAAAACTCGGTTCACAAATAAATAGTTGATTGAAAAAGTGTCAAAACAGCATTACATTCCTGTCTTTTTTAGAACGCATAATATTTATATAACTTGTTCGCATAATATAGAACAATCGGGAGTTATTATAGTTTCGGACATGTTCGAAAGGAACAGTTTACTAGAGATGAGTTTGTAGAAAAGAGGATATAGGAATGAATGACAAGGATCATTACTCAGGTGATGACGATTCACAAGATAAGATTGCAAGCATTGATGAACTGATAGAGCACATTATGAAAATGTTCGCCAGCAGTATCAACCAAAATAGCGGCAAACCTGTGATTCATGGTTTTACAATAATCAATCAGCCAGGAAAAAAGCCAACAATATTTGGCTTTAAAGGTCAAGAAAGTACTGAACCATTTGAGTACGAAGATGATGATGAAACTGAAGGAGATTTCTATATCTTCAACCAGGAACCTTTCATAGATGTCGTTGAGGCAGAGAATAAAGTATTCCTGCTGGCTGACCTTGGAGTTGAAGAAAATAGTGTGGAATATCACCCCTATCAGTCCCATGTGGAACTAACCGTTATAACCAGTGGTACCGGCTATTCAAAAGTAATAGACCTGCCCTGCAAAGTGGATCCGACAAGCATGGTCTCAAGCTACAGGAACGGTGTACTTGAACTTGTGTTTGAAAATGCCGCTGATGAAGAATAAGCGGCATATTTATCTCTTTACTTTCTCTTTTTGATACTGCTACATTATCCCGAACGTTTTTATTCTACTTTAGATTATTTTTCATTCAGCTTCAGCTATGAAATCTTGAAATCTTCTGAAGACATACTGAAACATACCTGACAGTCAAATACTTAAACACCAATGCCAGATTAGACAGAAATTCAAGGAAGATCATTATGATAAAGATTGTAAAATCAAACGAAAGACATCTTGTGGATACCGAATCGTCACAAAGTTACTGGCTGTTTTCCTATGCAGATTATCTGGACATGAAGAACACCCACTTCGGTGACCTTAAGGTCTTTAACGATGATACTTTACTGGCAGGAAAAGCATTTAAGCCGGAATCCGTCGAGAACAAAGAAATAATCACGATCATTCTCGAAGGAGAACTGGCCCATGAGGACAGTACAGGAACAAAAGAGGGCCTGAAAGCCGGTGATGTACAGGTTATGTCTGCTGGTGAGGGCATATCATTTTCAGGAATGAATCTCACAGACGGAGACACACGTCTTTACAGGATGTGGATTAATCCATTAAGAGAGAACATGGCACCTACATCAAATAAAAAGAGCTTTGATGTGATGTCACAGAAGAACGAACTTGTTCATGTTGCCGGACAGGGATACCCGGGTGCTCTCAAAATACGTGCTAATGTAACTGTTTCTATTGCAAAACTGGAGAAGGGACAGATGTTCGACCTTCTAACCGATATCGCCAGATATGTTTTTATCTATGTGGTTGAAGGAGAGCTTGATGTATGCGGGGAAAAACTTGAAACTCATGATCAGGCTCGCATAAACCAGAATGAGCCATTGATCATCAAAGCAGAAAGTGACTCCTTTTTCATTCTTGTGGATGCCACCGGTAAATACTGAAAAAGCTGATGTGTATGAGTGAGCTTGTCAAACTCCCAAATATCGGCAAAAAGATAGAAGAACAGCTTGAGCAGGTCGGAGTGAGAACTCCGGCTGAGCTTACCGGACTTGGAAGCAGGAAAGTATTTGAAAGAATAATGACCATCGATGAAACTTCATGCATAAACAAGCTCTACTCACTGGAAGGAGCCATTCAGGGGATGCGATGGCATGATCTTCCTGAAAATGAAAAGATGGCTCTTAAAGAGTATTATCTTACCTTGAAACGATCGGAAAGATAATTGAAAACCTTTCCAAGCTCATCATACTTAAGAAATGCATATCTGTCCAGGGGAGTTGGCATGTTATTGATTATTACAAGTTTCCCCCCGGCTTCCAATGAATAGAGTGGAAGACTGGCTGCCGGCTGGACCACAAGCGATGAACCGATTACCACGAAAAGATCGGCTTCAGAACTTACTTCTACTGCTTTTGTAAATGAATCATGATCTAGCATTTCCCCAAAGAACGTGATATCCGGTTTGATTAAACCGTTACACTCAGAACAATGGGGAACTGGTTCGTTTTTTAATGTTTCGCAAATTTCATCATAGGAATAATTCCTGTTACAGGATAGACATCTGTGATTAGCGGGTGAACCATGGATCTCTATAACATTAACAGACCCTGCTTTCTGGTGCAGCAGATCAATATTCTGGGTAATGACAGCCTTAACAAATCCTTCTTTTTCCAGACTGGCCAGAGTATTGTGAATAATGTTAGGCTCCTTGCTATCCAGATTATAGATGAAGTCCAATGCATGTGAATAAAAATAAGCAGGATCACTGCGAAAACATTCAAGATCGAATATCTTATTCGCATCATATTTTGTGTACAGACCATTGCTGCCCCTGAAATCAGGTATGCCTGATAAGGTAGAAATTCCGGCTCCGCTCAGGAAAACACAGTTTTTCGAGCTTTCCAGAAGTTCCGCCAATCTGTGCATGATTACATTTTACGTCCCCTGATTATATATTGCTTTTTCTTTTACCAAAAAGCATGTATTCTAATCCTTCAGAATCATCATAGGATTTCCTATACCCACAACTACCACCCGTGTCTCCAGCGGAGGATGGGACCAGTTATCAGGTGATGTGGTCTTTTTAGATACGGTTATCTTTGTGTCCTGTTTTAATATTCCACACCGCATCTCATAATCCAGTACAAGTTCAGTTCCAAGTTTTGTTGCAAATTCCACTGCATCAGCATATCTCTGGAAACGTTCCCTTCCCACAGGAGAGAAAAGCAGGAAATCCTCATCAGGACTCTCGATGGAAGCAGGCATTATTGATATCTCGATTCTCTTTACACCTTTTCCTGCAAGAGCACCCACTGCATTTCCGACATCTGCAAATTCAGGCACCACCACATCCGCCTCTATAAGGGACCTGAGCTCGCTGTCATATGCCTGTGCAGGACCTCCAAGCAGTACCACCGGCAACTCGACTTTGAATTTAGCAGGATATTCATGACTCAGCAGATCATCTATCATTTCATCCGGGTGATGTGGCAGGATATAGGACATAAGATCAGCTGCCATATTCTTTGCTACAAGTTCTCTCACATGACTGCAGAAATCATATTTTCCCTTCTGGATATACCTTGAAAGATTGAGAGCACCGACCTCAGATGCACTGACATCCCATTTTGTGTAAATTCCAAGCACATGCAATGCATCGGTGGGTGTAAATCCGATCCCCTGAATAAGCCTTTTTTTGACAAGTGAATCCAGTACCTTTGTTGATGCGTTCCTGCTCAGCACAGCTGACATCTCGGTAACGGAGATCGGGTCACTTCCCATAAATGTAAGAACTTCCTTTTCATTATCATCAACATCTGAAGCTTCATAACCTGTCCTGACAAAGAACTTTGTTGGCTGGAAATTCTCATCCATAGTTGTTCTGGAAACAACTCTGCTTCGTTTGAGTTTACTGGTAAATCCTGGATAGATCTTCGATGCGACACAAAGTGGTATCACTCTTTTCGGGCCAATCCTCACCCTTTCGTCCTTGACCCATATATGGCTGTCACCACCTGTTGCAGATGTTTCCATCTTCATGGCCCTTACACGTGTTTTCCACCCGCCTACAACAGCACCTGATACACTTATTTCAGGAACACCATTGTACAGCATGGAAACATCGGTACTGGTTCCTCCAATATCGATAACAGCACAGGTTTCCATCTTTGAGAGATAGGAGGCACCAAGAAGACTTGCAGCAGGTCCGGAAAAGATGGTTTCGATCGGTTTTTCAAGGGCATCTTCTATATTATAGACAGAACCATCACATTTGAGCATCAGAAGACGGGCGTTGATCCCCCTTGCTCTTATATCTTTGACAACAGAATTGACGAACTGATAGGTGATAGGTATCAACTGTGCATTCAGGACAGCAGTCACTGCTCTCTCATAGGCACCAAGTTCCTGAGATAGCTCATATCCACATACGACCGGCATTCCGGTCATTTTCGTGATCAGCTCTTTGACCTTCAGCTCATGCTCCGGGTTTCGGACACCAAAATATGCTGAAACGGCATACGCTGAGACCTTTGTTTTAGTTCTGAGAATGAAATCCTCTATTGTGGAAAGATCGAGTTCACAGGCCTCATCACCTCTGGTATCATGACCCCCTGAAGCACACAGGACATACTGTGATGGAAATTCTGTTTGTGCCGGTTGCTCACCTACAATTATAAGACCAACAGCTGTTCCCGTACCCTCGAGAAGAGAATTGGTTGAAAGTGTAGTAGAAACGGAAACAAGATTAACATCCTTCAAAAGTTCCTGATTCAGTGAATCAAGGACATTCTTTATTCCTTCCTGCAAGTCAGGATAAGTTGTAAAAGCCTTTTTCGAATCCACGATAGCTCCGTCTGAGCCTCGTATGAGTACTGCATCCGTATATGTTCCGCCGGCATCGATACCAAGACCAAAGTGCATTTACTATCACCTTTTTTAAAAATAATCGAACTATGTTTAATACAATGCTTGCGAGATATTTAAGTATAATCGTTTCAATAAATTTCAAAATACTTTGCACTAATATTGGAGTGGGAAAATGCGAGTAAACCATATAGAAAAAGTTCTTCCATGCATAGCAGACCCATGGAAACTGCGGATAATAGCACATCTTGATGAAAAACCAGACCTTCCTCTGATAGCAAAGTATCTCGATGGAAAATATTCAGAGAATCTTGGTCTGGTAATAATAAAGATTGGGATAAAGGAAATGAACTTTTTTCAGAATGGCCAGGTTACTGTGAGAATGGTTGATTCTGAACAGGAAGCCAGTGATCTTGTGAACAGGATTCTGGCAATGGCGTATCATAAAGCAATGATCGCAGGAGATATTTAAACGATAAGCTTTCTCATTCCTTCCATAATAGGAAAGATCATTTGTTGCCTCAAACTGGAATTTTTTTAGTTTTTATTTTGATATGTTCAATGTTAACGATAAATGAATACATTTTTAACTGAAAATACCGTAAGCATTAGAACACGATTTTGATAAAAACAATAAGAGGAAATGACATGTCGGAAAAGAACCTACTGGGTGGCAAAATACGCCAGATACGCGAAACACAAAAGATTTCTGTAGAAGAGCTGGCAAACAACAGTAACACAAGCATCGAGCTTATCGAGCAGCTTGAGAACGGAGCACTTGTTCCATCATTGACTCCACTGATGCAGATCGCAAGAGCATTGGGAGTTCGTTTGGGAACTTTCCTTGATGACACTACCCATAACGGACCTGTAGTTACTACTAGCGGTGCTTCAAATAACGTAGTAAGATTCTCCGGTAACTGTGACACTTGCGAGAATAGCACTCTTGACTTCTTTTCACTTGCTACTGACAAGGCTGACAGACACATGGAACCATTCATCATTGATGTCCATCCGCCAAAATCAGGAGATGCAAAACAATCGTCTCATGAAGGAGAAGAGTTCATTTATGTACTCAGCGGTCAGATAGAGATCCTTTATGGAAAGGATAGCTTCCAGCTCTCAAGCGGCGACAGCATCTATTACGATTCCATAGTTCCTCATCATGTCCACGCAGTGGGCAGTGAAGATGCAAAGATACTGGCAGTCGTGTACGCACCTTACTAAAAAAGAAGATCGATATGTTCAAAACAACTGTTACTCCAAGATTTGGTGATATTGACGGATTGAAACACGCTAACAATATTGCTATTGCCATATGGTTCGAACAAGCACGTAACCCTGTATTCAGGCTGTTCACCCCTGACCTTAACCTGAGCTATGAAACCTGGAAACTTATCATGGCAAGGACAGAGTATGATTACGTAGGGGAAATGTTCTACGGTTCGGATGTCGATATAATCACATATATATCAAGGATTGGTAATTCCTCATTCACCGTTACCCAGGAAGCATGGCAAAATGATAAAATTGGTGCAATCAGCAGGTCTACGATCGTTCACTACGATTTTATCAATAAGAAGTCAGTCCCAATACCCGACGACATAAGGGGAGAACTTAAAGAGCACCTGCAGGAAGAAAGTGATAGTTGTAAATGATAACATGGAGATATGATCATGCCTTTTACAAATGATACAGTTGGTGGTTTTTTTGAGAAACAGGTTATGAAGGACCCGGACAGGGAGTTTATAGTCTATCCCGACAGGGACCTGAGATTCACCTATAAAGAATTCGATGAACGCGTCAACATGCTGGCCAAAGGCCTGATAGAGATAGGTATAGGTAAAGGTGACCATGTTGGGATCTGGGCTACAAATGTACCTGACTGGCTGACCTTCCTGTTCGCAACATCAAAGATAGGAGCCGTTTTCGTCACGGTTAATACCGCATACAAGATACACGAAGTCGAGTATGTCATGAAACAGGCTGACCTGAAGGCTATTGCCATAATTGACGGTTTCAGGGATGTTAGTTACATTGATACGATCTATGAACTGGTTCCTGAGCTTAAGACACAAAGCCGTGGAAATCTTAAAAGCGAGAAGTTCCCTTTCCTGAAAAATGTTATTTTTATCGGTCAGGAGAAACACAGGGGCATGTACAGCACCCGTGAATTACTCCTCCTGGGACAGCATGGTAGTGATGAAAGGATCCATGAGATCATGCAGACACTTGATAAGGATGATGTTATCAATATGCAGTACACATCAGGAACAACGGGTTTTCCTAAAGGCGTCATGCTGACACACAGCAATATCCTGAATAATGGACTTTCTATTGGGGACCGGCAGAGATTCACGTGCAATGATCGACTGTGTCTTCCAGTGCCGCTATTCCACTGCTTTGGAATAGTACTTGGAGTTATGGCTATCCTGACCCACGGGGCAACGCTTGTGATACTGGAGGTTTATGACCCGCTCATGGTATTGGCAGGAGTTCAGAAAGAGAAGTGTACGGCTTTGCACGGAGTACCGACAATGTTCATTGCCGAATATACTCATCCGATGTTCAACATGTTCGACCTGAAGTCCCTGCGTACGGGAATAATGGCTGGTTCAACCTGTCCCATAGACTCCATGAAGAAAGTCATAAACGATATGCACTGTAAGGAAATTACCATTGTGTACGGACTGACTGAAGCCTCCCCGGGAATCACTCAGACTACTACTGATGACCCTATAGAACTCAGGGTTGAGACTGTCGGACGGGCGTTCCCCGGTGTGGAAGCCATTGTGCTGGACCCTGAGACATATGAACCTCTTCCTCCGAATACAATAGGAGAAATATGCTGTCGTGGCTATAATGTCATGAAAGGCTATTACAAAATGCCTGAAGAGACAAAAAGGGCAATCGATGAAAACGGCTGGCTACACAGCGGAGATCTGGGTACCTGTGATGAGAACGGATATTACCGCATTACTGGCCGTATAAAAGACATGATAATCCGCGGAGGTGAGAACATCTATCCAAGGGAGATAGAAGAGTTCCTGTTCACCATGCCGGGCATCCAGAGTGCTCAGGTGGTAGGTATTCCCGATAAGAAATACGGAGAGATTGTAGGAGCTTTTGTGATTCCCGAGGAAGGAACTGAACTTACCGAAGAGGATGTCAGGGACTATAGTCTGTCAAAGATAGCACGCTACAAGTTCCAAAACACGTATTCTTTGTGGATGATTATCCGCTTACTGCAAGCGGAAAAGTGCAGAAGTTCAAACTCAGGGATCTGGCGGTTGAGCTTCTGAAAAAGGAAAATGAAGAATAAATTTTGAAAAATAGAATCAGATGATGTGAATATCACATCATCTTCTTTTTTGCCTGTACGCGACTGCCACCAATCCGGCAACTGCGATCAATACAGTGAATCCCGGTATTCCTTTACTTTCATCTGTTGTTTCAGGGATCATACTGTACTGCTCATACTCTTCATAGACAACTATGGAAGTACCCATGAATGCAGTATCTTCTGCATAATAATCCTGAAGCTCTTCCAGTAAGCTCTGAACATTGGTATCGGTCATGAAACCTTCATTTACCGCAAGTCCGATAAGCGCTTTTGAATCGGATATCCTGATCTCACCCATCTTTGATGCTATGGAATCTATGACTTCGTCCTTGGTCTGAGGATAGTTCTCATCCAGAGAATAGGTCTGAAGGATTATGAGATCTGCACTTGCTGAAACCTCGGGAATATCTGCCAGAGCATAAGATGAAGGAATATCAATGGCTATAGCAAGTTCATTTCCTGCGATCTCACGGGCATCTTCAAGAAGCATGAGGTTCAGGGCGCAGGCTTCCTCAGGATCCTCGCTGCACGGATCAAGTGCAATGTCAACACCATCAAAAGCTGAAAGTGACTTGCTGTTGTAGTCTATGACCTGCTCCAGCACATCTTTGACATACACTGAGTTATCCTCATCTGAATCACTCTTAGGGTCATTGAATATCATTGCATAGACCTGCATATCATTGTCATGGGCAGTCTTCACGAATCTTTCCAGGTTCCAGACATTATCACCATCGGTAAGCAACATGACAGTGTTGATTCCGCTATCTTTGAGCTCGATTATACTTGCATCATTATAATCTGCCGTATCGAAGATACGAATTGCACTTATCAGACCGCTGGCAGGGGTTATGTTTATTCTGACAGGCTCAGCTTCTGTAACTGTTTCTTCCTCTGCCATACTGCCTGCGAACATCACAGTAGGTTCTTCAGAAACAAAATTCCGCACGTATGCATAATCAAAGGATGCGTAACCGGTGTTATCAGAAACATCGGAATAGGTGCTTGCAAAAAGATATACCTTCATATCAGTAAGAGGAATATAATTGTTTTCTTCTGTTGCTGCAAGGTCCATTCTGCTATCCCTTACACCGTTCTTGAACCAGGCTATCTTGCCAAATTCATCTTCCATATACCATGCAACGCCAATTGTGTACCAGTCACCTTCAACTACATTGACAGCTGTAAGGTCTTTTGGGAAATAGCGTGCATCGCTTTTGGAGTTTTCAAGTATCCAGGTAACTTTTGTCTCATTCTGAAGTTCGGTAGATGTTAATACCTGGTTCTTTGTCTCGCTTTGTGGGTCTACAAATCCCTGTGTTATGACAGGACCACGACTATCGGTTCCTGTTGTGGTTTTCTTCCTTTTGGCTACGAACATGGAATTTACAGGGAATTCATCCTTGGATTTGATGCTCACAACATCCTCCGGATGGAATTTTGGAACTATAAGGTCGCAGACACCGTTGGAAACTTTTAGCTCACTTCCACCTGTAGTATACGACTCCCAGTTTCCAAATAAGCTTGAACCACTGAAATCATCATAGAATTCAAAAGTCGAAGTACTGCTACTGATATCTATTGCATCGGGGTTGCCATAGTACATTGTTATTTTAGTACTGCCATCTGCCGCAATTGAGGGAACCTTTACCCATACAACCGCTTCTTCTCTTACAGCATTCCATTCTTCTATCCAGTGCTGAAGTTGCTTATCACCGGAGGAAAAACGTATGTCTTCACCTTCTGAACTTGCAAGGGAAAAATCAAAATTAGAACTGTTCAGGACCATGGGTATCTGGTAATTCACCAGGTTGTTTCCGGAGTGTTCCCTGATAGTTATCTCTTCAGAATAGTTCCATTCCCCACCACCTGAATATGTCAATGCAGTGCATGTTTGCACAAATAAAGTACAGGCAAGCAGTAACAATGTAACATAAATAATTCTTTTGAACACCAATCCTCACACCTCTTCAAGTTAATGTTATCTTTATGCAATTTGCATTTCTTAGTAATTATTTGTAATCAGATAGTATAAATCTTGTGCACAAAGACTCTTTCTATTTATTAAGTGTAAGACATATAGAATTATACACATAGCTTAAAAAAGACCTGGAAGAAATATATCAAAATACACAAAGGCACTATCACAGCAAAAAGCAAAAATGGAAAGTGAAGCAGCTTTTCTTTTTCCATAACGAAAAAGGCTTCACAACCTATGAATGCTTGTTAATGAAATATTCGATCAGCCAGCCGGATATACTTGTTTTTCCCGGAATAACGGGAATCTCATCTTTTGTGAACCATCCGGCTTCCTCTATTTCAACACCGTCAACTTTTATTTCTCCTTCCAGGAACTCCGCAGTGAATCCCAGCATCAGTGAATCCGGATAAGGCCAGGGCTGGCTTCCAAAATACCTGACATTCTTTATCGATATGCCTACTTCTTCCCTGACCTCTCTTACAACTGCCTCTTCTATTGATTCACCCGGTTCCACAAAACCGGCTAAAATACTGTAAAGTCCGGGTCTGAAATGAGGGGAGCGTGCAAGCAGTACCCTGTCATCCTTTTCTATTAGCACAATGATTGCGGGAGATATCTTTGGAAATGCAAGGAAGCCACATTCAGGACATTCTTTTGCCCGTTCATTCTCTTTGAGTGATGTACTGGAACCGCATCTTCCACAGAACAAGGTGTTCCTGTCCCATTCCATGATGTGAACAGCTTTTCCTGCCAGATAAGCAAGTCTTTCTTCCAGAATACCCGGCAGCTCTCTGAGAGATACAAAACTGACATCCTCAATAATAATATCAGCAGCATTCGAATTATCTATTTCCACTGAAAAGCAGGAAATATCTTTAAGTTCACCTAAATACTGTTTCCTGAGAATATCGACATTCATATTCCCGATCTCTTCAAGGGAAGGCATCCGTAAACTGTCATTCCCTTTCACCAGCAATAGTTCCCGGTCCTTGAATGCAAAACAATAGGTATCATTACTACTATTTTTTTGCGGGGGACGTATCAACGGCAGGAAATCCGATTCCCATGATCTTTCTTCTGTGTTCATAGCTTGAAGAATAATGTCCGGGCACACTTATGAAAGTTACCTTAGGAAACCTCAAGGTTTTAATAATCTGCAAACAAACTATTATTCAGTTAAACGGGGATATTCGATGAACTATCTGATACTGGTAAGACATGGACAATCAAGATGGAATCTTGAGAACAGGTTTGCGGGATGGGTTGACGTACCCCTTAGTGAAAAAGGCATTAAAGAAGCAATGGATTGTGCAAATGAACTCGAAAATGTTGATCTGGATGTTGCTTTCACATCTAAATTATCAAGAGCACAGGAAACACTTTTCCTGATACTTGCCAGGCAGAAGAAGACAGGCATTTTCCTGCATGATAGCACAAAAAGGGATGAATGGTCATATCATCCATCAAGGTTCGATGATTCCGAAATACCGATATATTCAAGTGATTCCCTGAACGAGCGTTTTTACGGAAATCTTCAGGGTCAGAACAAGCAGGAAGCAAAGGAAGTTTACGGGGAAGAACAGGTATTCATCTGGAGAAGAAGTTACGATGTACAACCTCCGGGTGGCGAGAGTCTCAGGGATACCTATGAACGCACAATCCCTTACTTTAAGGAACATATCCTCCCTCAGCTTGAAGCTGGTAAAAATGTCATCGTTTCTGCACACGGTAACAGCCTGCGTTCCGTGGTCAAATACATTGAGAACATCAGCGATGACGATATACCCAAAATTGAAATTGCAACAGGTAGGCCATTATATTACCAGTATGTTAAGGGTGAGTTCATCAAAAAAGAAGATTGAAAGCCCGAATTATTTCCCAGGCCTATGTTCATCGCAAATTAGACTTTTCCATTCTTGATAATTCATTCCTAAATCTTTTTTATGATTTTTGTTATAGTGTCCATCAATTCCCGACCACCCATTCTCTTCTTTTTTAAACTCAAAACCGCATATAGGACATTTTTTAGGACCTGTAGTCGAATGTCCCCAACAAGGACAATCAGGATTGCAAACTTTCCTGGTTTCAGCACCTTTTTTTACATCAGATGTGTTTGGCAGTTTCCATTTATAGTTGAAAATTGATTCAATTTCTTCACTATAATCTTCCCTATTCAACCATTTTTTGAAAAATCTATCTCCTGGAATGTCAGTATCTTGATTCACAACAAGTGCAGCTAAAAGTGGTTCTTTATTGTTTTTATTGTGTTCTGAAATCTCATCAAGCAGTGAATTTAAATAATGTCGTTTACTGCTGAAATCTTCTTTAAAATCTGTTAAGGCACCTTTATATGTGACTTTCTTTTTTGCTTCTGCAAAGTCTATTAAATATTTATACAAATTAGCAAAATTGAGAGACTTGTGAGATGTAGGATTTGAATTACTCATATTTTCCGACTCCACATTAGTGATATCATTGAAACTGCCAACTTTAGATCTTATTATAACAGAATCGTTAACTTCCGTCTTTGATATATTTGTTGTATTGTTAGTCTTATCCAAATAAATATGTTGAGTAATTGAAATATTACTAGATGCTTCGCTATAATCTTTAGGATTATCGTTAACTTGATTCTTTTTAGGATTTAATCCTATTTTTCGTTTTATTTTATCAATCATAGAAAGAGAAAGAGTTTTGGTATGTATTAAGTTTTTTGAAAATTATTTATAAATCTGGTAGTATCAAATCATTTGACAATGGCTTAAATAAATTCATATTCAATACTTTAAAAATAAAAAAATGATATAAAATCTATCACTCATATGGAGAAACTTCATCAGGCAAAGGTGATGTGTGCAGGACGCATTCGTCACCATGTTTTATTAGATCGTCAATAGCTTTTCGAAGTATTGATGGATAAACAAGGCCAACTTCTTCCCTGATAGCCCGACCTTTACAGAAGAACTTGAAAGTTGGTGCTCCCCTTACACCGTATTTCCTTGCGGTCATGGGACTCTCCAGACCATTCATCCTGACAAAAGTGCACGAAGCATGGAATTCATTTGAGTATTCCCTGAAATATGGCTCTATTTCCTTGCAATGAGCACATGTAGGAAGATAGAACATGACAACCATGGGCTTCTCCTGGTTCACAATAAGTTCGTCCCAGTTGGAATCATTAACTTCGATTATATTACTTTCAGTCATTTTTGCCGCTCCCATATTAGAATAAAAACTTACAATTATTAAAATGTATCTTCAAAAAAAGAAATGTTACAGGCATAAAGCCTGTACCGGTTAATTAACTAAAATATCGAATTCAGATATTCTCTTTTGCCCAGGCTGCTGCTGCTTCAAGAACTGCATGATTCAGTGGAATAAGCTTTGGCTTCTTGGAGAAGGTTTCAGTCAGTGCTGCCTTGAAATTGTCCTCAGTAAGACCTGTTATTCCAAGAGCCATGATAACTCCGAGCATGACAGTATTTGCAGCCTTCTCAGAACCTGCATCTCCTGCGATCCTGAGTGCAGGTATGGCTATTCCGGTAACACCTTCTGGAATATCACATTCGCCGATTGTTGAATCGTAGAGTATGTAGCCACCTTCTTTAACATCCACAGCGAACTTTTCCAGTGAAGGACGGTTCATTGCAACGAGGATATCAGGAGTATAGACTACAGGAGAACCGATGGATTCACCGGAAACTACGACAGAACAATTGGATGTTCCACCTCTTTGTTCAGGACCGTATGAAGGATACCATGAAACGAAGCGTTGTGCATCACAGCCTGCGTGTGCAAGGGTCAGACCCATACTAAGCACACCCTGACCTCCAAATCCTGCAGCCTTTATCTGGACTTCAGGAACAGAAGGATCAAGAACCGCATCCAGTGATGATTCAGTCTCAAGATTGAAGAGGGCATCGATTGCCTGTTTCTCAAAAACGCTATCCTCTCTGTGAAGTGGTTCTGTTTCATCAGACAGATCCCTGAAATTGCCCAGTGGGAATTCCTGCTCCATTTCCTCGTTAACAAACCTGGTGCTCTGCTCAGAGTTCTGTCTCAGGTTTGTAGGACAGGTCGAAAGTATCTCAACAAATGCATATCCTTTTCCATCGCGCTGTATCTCAAGAGCTTTACGGATAGCCTTGCGTGCCTTTCGGATATGGGATATGTCTGAAATGGATACCCTTTCGATAAATACAGGAGCTTTCAGGTTGTTGATAAGTTCACACATGTGCAACGGATAACCTGCAAACCTTGGGTCTCTTCCGTCCGGACAGGTGACGGTTTTCTCTCCGATAAGGGTGGTTGGTGCCATCTGGCCACCGGTCATACCGTAAACGGTATTGTTCACGAAGAAAACTGCCATCTTCTCGCCACGGTTCGCCGCCTGCATGGTTTCGTTCAAACCTATGGATGCAAGGTCACCATCCCCCTGATAGGAAATAACTACCGCATCATCCTGTGCTCTTGAAACACCGGTTCCAACAGCAGGAGCACGACCATGAGCTACCTGGAGATTTCCACAGTCAAAGTAGTAGTAAGCGAAAACAGCACACCCTACAGGACTTATCATGATACTGCGGTCCTGTATCTCCATATCGGACATTGCCTCGCCTATGAGCTTGTGGATAATACCGTGTCCACATCCCGGACAGTAGTGGGTGGCAGTAGGTGCAGCGCCTCCCTTACGGGAGTATTCCGGATACAGACCTGAGCTTTTAATTATTTTCTCTGCCATCTTTATCCCTCCCCTGCAGCAATCTTCCTTACACATTCCAGTACCTGATCCATTGTTATCAGATTACCGCCAAGACGGTAAACAAGTTCTACCGGCCTGCTGCACTGGATTGCAAGCCTGACATCATCAAGCATCTGACCATTGCTCATCTCAACAGAGACGAAAGTGCATTCTCTTGAATCTGCAATTTCCTTCAATTCTTTTTCCGGGAACGGGAAGAGTGTCTTTGGCCTGAAAAGACCGACATTGATACCTTCCTTTCTTGCCTGGTCCACAGCTGACCTGCATATACGACTGCTGATACCGTACGATACAAGGATGATAGATGCATCCTTTGCCATGTAATCCTCGTAATCAACCTCTTGTTCTTTTATAGTGTCGTATTTCTCCTGGATCTCATAGTTGAACTCTTCCAACTGGTTGAAATCAAGGAAGATCGATGTGACAAGGTTCTCTCTGGTATCCGCTGTTCCACTTACA
The DNA here is from genome assembly GCA_002507205.1 of Methanolobus sp. UBA32. Classification (GTDB taxonomy): domain Archaea; phylum Halobacteriota; class Methanosarcinia; order Methanosarcinales; family Methanosarcinaceae; genus Methanolobus. Next base: position 19,735 of record DAZF01000052.1, read on the forward strand.
GCCCATGATGTATCTATTTCCGGTTTAACTGAAACTTCCGGGAACTGCAGGGACTCGACCATCTGACCAAGTACTCCGTCAGCCAGTACATAAACAGGGGTGCGGTACTTGAAAGCAAGGTCAAAGCCCTTGATGACCATGTCGCACATTTCCTGCACAGAGTTCGGAGCCAGTACTATGTTCTTGTAATTACCGTGTCCGCCACCCTTTACCACCTGATTGTAGTCACCCTGCTCGGGACCGATGTTTCCAAGTCCGGGGCCTGCTCTCATAATATCGACTATTACACAGGGAAGCTCGGCACCTGCAAGATATGAAACTCCTTCCTGTTTCAGACTGATACCGGGACCGGAGGACGCAGTCATGACCCTGTGGCCGGTGGATGCTGCTCCGTAGACCATGTTGATGGCAGCCTCTTCTGATTCTGCCTGTACGAATTTCCTTCCCAGCATGGGGAAATATTTGGATGCCTCCTGCAATATCTCACTTGCAGGAGTGATAGGATAACCAAAATAACAGTCACAGCCAGCGTATAATGCGCCAATGACAGCCGCTGTGTTACCTTTTACTAATTGTGTTGCCATGTGTTCTCACCTTAAGCTCATTCTTCCTTAAGCGGAATGTGTATCTCTATAGCAAGCGGCTCAGGACAGGTATAGTAGCAATTGGCACAACCTGTACAGCCCTCACCTGCATATTCTACATAGTAGTATCCTCTTTCGTTGAGCTTATCGCTCATTTTAAGGACACTTTTCGGACATGCTACAATGCAACGTCCACAGGCTTTACACTCAATGATATTGATAACCGGGTACGGTTCTTTCTTGCCTGACATAATATAATGCCTCATTTTACTCGATAAAAATAATATCCCGGAAACAGGAATAGTCCATAGAGGCAATAAGCATCTATTTACTTTATGGTCCGGGGACTAAATGTTAAACATGTAAAATGGAAAGTTACTGTGAACTTTCCTTATCATGGTCACGTATTTCCACACGTCTTATCTTCCGCTGATGGTCTTTGGAAGTTCAGGTACGAACTCGACCACACGTGGATACTTGTAAGGTGCAGTTACCTTCTTTACATGGTCCTGAAGCTCTTTCTTCAGTTCATCACTTGCTGTGTAATCCTTTGTAAGCACAATTGTGGCCTTGATAACCTGTCCTCTTACAGGATCAGGAACGCCTGTGATTGCACACTCAAGTACAGCGGGGTGTTCTATAAGAGCACTTTCAACTTCAAAAGGACCAACACGGTAACCGGAGGTCTTTATGATATCATCGGCCCTGCCAACGAACCAGAAATAACCATCCTCGTCCTTCCATGCCATGTCACCTGTGTGATAATAGCCGTCATGCCAGACCCTTGATGTCATTTGCTCATCAANNTTTCCAAAACTGGTGTCTATGACGATCTCGCCTTCTTCACCTGCTTCACAGGGTTTGCCTTCACCATTGAGGAGAAGGATATCATATTCAGGTGAAGGTTTGCCCATTGAGCCTGGTTTTGGTTCGAGCCACGGGTAGGTTGCAACGGAAACAACAGTCTCTGTCTGTCCGAAACCTTCCATTAGCTTCATTCCTGTTATGCGATAGAACTGTTCATAAACTTCAGGATTCAGCGGCTCGCCTGCTGTTACACAATACTTGAGACAGCTGAAATCATAGTTACTCAGGTCTTCCCTGATAAGGAACCTGTATATGGTTGGCGGAGCGCAGAATGTAGTTACACCGTACTTGATTGCGTTCTCAAGCATCCTGTCAGCACTGAATCTTTCATAATCATATACAAAGACAGCACTGCCTGCTATCCACTGGCCGTATATCTTACCCCATACACATTTTGCCCAGCCGGAGTCAGCAACTGTGTAGTGAAGACCTTCATCCGTGACATTCTGCCAGTATTTTGCAGTGATAATGTGTGCAAGCGGATAGATAAAGTTGTGCTGCACCATCTTCGGGAAACCTGTAGTCCCTGATGAGAAATAATTGAGCAGGATATCATTATTGCTGGTCGCTTCTTCACCTGCAGGACGGACAAAGTCCTCTGAAGCCTTTTCCATCTCAACGGTGAAATCGAGCCATCCATCTCTTTCCATTTCGATGACAAGGCGATTCTTCAGTATGCTGCTTATTTCATCGTAAGCTTCATCCACATAATTAAGAATACCTTCATCAGGTGCACAAATGACTGTGTTGATAACGGCACGCTCTACTCTGTAAACAATGTCCTTCTTCGTAAGCATATGAGTTGCAGGAACTGCAATAGCACCTATTCTATGAAGTGCCAGCAGACAGAACCAGAACTCATAGCGGCTCTTGAGCATGAGCATTACATTATCGCCTTTTTTAACTCCCATGCTTTTCAGCATGCTGGCAGTCTTATTACTATAATACTCAAGGTCCCTGAAAGTGAATATCTTTTCACTGCCATTGTCATCACACCAGACAAGAGCCTTCTTATCAGGCTGCTGCGCTGCGTAAACATCGACCACATCATAGGCGAAGTTAAAATTATCAGGAACGTTTATTTTGAAGTTTTCCTTAAAATCCTCATAGGAATCATATTCAATACGTGAAATATATCTGTCAAGTAATGAAGTCATACTGCCTCCTCATAAAATAACGGCCAGGAATTTCGCGGGTTTTCCACCCATTGCCTGCATCCCATGTGCATAATTAGAATCAAAGAAAATGGAATCTCCTTCTTCAAGGATTATCTCGTTATTGTGAATGGTTACTTTTAGGGTTCCTTCAAGGACATAATCGAATTCCTGTCCGGGGTGAGAGTTCATGGATACGGGGGTACCTTCAGGTTTTGGATCAACCTTCACAACAAAAGGCTCAGCTTTCTTGTGAGCAAAATTAGCAGCAATGTTCTGGTACTTGTAGTCCTTACGGCGCTCAGCACTGATACCCTTGTCTTTTCTGGTAACAGAGAACACATGCATTCTGGGTACTTCACCTGTAAGTAGCACGGACATATCAACATTGAGATTCTGGGCGATCTCAAGGAGAATGCTTGCAGGCATGTCCTCCTCTCCATTCTCATACCGAGTATATGTGTCAACAGGCAATGTTAGCTTTTCAGCCATCCCCTCAACGGAAATATCTGAAATTTCACGTAATTCCTTTACACGAGCTGCAATTTCTTTGATCTTTTCCTGCATAGAAATACCTTCATAAAGTAATCATATGGATACAACAAGAGAAATCTCACATCTTGCCAGAAGCAAAAAGCAAAATATTTCTCAGAACGGGTCCTTCTCCCCGGGTCTTTCCAGACCCCTGATGTCATTTGCTCATCAGAGCGGTATCCGGTAAATATTCCCCTTNNCAGATAGGTCTTTGATTTTAAGAGTTACTATTATTTGAAGATATTTGTATAAATAATGCTATGCATAGACATGGCACGGTCTGAAAGCAGTCATTTTTCAAGGGGAAAACAAGAACATATAAGATTTTATTAAAGGAAATATATTAATAGCTCAATATTATATTTATCATTATCAATATATACTTTAATGGTATCCTACCTCATATCAGTAAAACATGATCGATTAACATGGAAGGCATTCTAGGATTGTTTAAAAAAATGGAACACGAATACCGAAGGCAATTACTTCATGCTGCCTTTGGCCTTCTGGTGTTGCTTTTTCCATTCATCGGAGCTGAGATATTACTATTACTGAGCTTCTTTGTCATAATGGGACTTACATTCCTTCCTGAAGATTCACCAATCAATAGATACCTTTACAAAAAACCACTCCCCGGCTCCAGAGAAATGCTAACTGGCAGCATCAATGAGGGACTGAAGAGTGCAAAGAACCTGGCTATTGCAGTATTTATCTTAATGCTGATAAGTTCACTACTGGAGTTCACTTCATATCGGTTTCCATTATATGTGATTGCAGGTGCCATCGCCATATCTACCTTCGGCACCAGTGCTGCAAATTTTATACGCCACAGAAAGAAACTGCGATCTTTTCGCTATGAACCTAAAAATATTGATGGACATGAATCCCATATGTTACCGTCAAGCATTGTACTTCTTGGTGTGGGGATAATAACAGCATACATTGCAGGAACATGGTTTTTGTACTGGCAGGAATTAGACGTTAGTTCAAATATGCTATTCTTCCTGGCTGTCATTGGTTCCATAACAGGTGCTCTTTTTGAATCAATCCCTTCACGTATCGACAACAACCTCTCTGTTCCACTGGGTTCGGGGATGTCCATGTGGCTGTTCAGTTCTTTCGGATACTCAGTACCGGCACAACAGATGTTCATTGCACTTATCTTTTCATTGATCCTGGGCTATCTGGCCTACAGGACAAAAATAGCTGACCTTTCAGCACTTTTCAGCGCCGCCCTGCTTGGTGTACTTATCATTGTTTTCAGCGAACTCTTCTGGTTCATACTCCTGCTCACTTTCTTTATTCTGGGAGGGGTGTTTACCAAATTCAAGTATAAGTATAAGGAATCCATCGGTCTTGCACAATCAAAGGGTGGAGTCCGAAGCTATGAAAATGTTTTCAGTAACAGTACCGCAGCCCTCATACTTGCGATATGTTATGGAATATATCCGCAACATGCAGAACTGATAATCTTTGCCTATCTTGGTACTGTCGCCACAGCAACGGGGGATACTCTGGCAAGTGAGATAGGAACGACTGCACACTCACAGCCAATAATGATAACAACCCTGAAGCCCACACAAACAGGAGTTGATGGAGCAGTATCAATTCTTGGTGAACTCGCAGCAATTCTGGGTTCAATGGTTATAGGCCTGCTTCCAGTTCTCTTTGGAAGGGTTGACCATATATTCCTTGCTCTGGCTGTTACTACTGCTGGCGGCTTTTTGGGAACGAATGTAGACAGTCTGCTTGGTGCAACACTCCAAAAGCGAGGACTACTTTCAAACAGTGGTGTCAATTTTGTGGCGACCTTTGCAGGTGCCATTATATCAGGAGCGCTCTATCTTTTGCTGAGATGATAGTATTGTCATTCAAATCTTGCTTAATATCCTGAATTACAGATGGTCTTCAAAAACGTTATATGTTCTCATATACTAAGATTATAGAATGAGTGCAGGAATAAAAGGTATTGCAAAAGAAACACTTGATTTTATACTTGAGGTAAGCAAGTCCACATACCCGAATGAATTTGCAGGCCTGTTGCAGGCAAAAGATGGGATCATAACAGATATTCTCATTCTCCCTGGCACCGAGTCCAGCGAGGTAAACGCTGTCCTCAAGCTTTTCATGATGCCAAATGTCTCAGCAGTCGGTTCAGTACACAGCCACCCCAGTTCCGTGATACGACCTTCAAAAGCAGACCTGAGACTTTTCAGTAAAACAGGCAACCATCATATTATAGTTGGGCATCCCTTCGGACCTGAAAACTGGAAATGCTTCAACGGAAGCGGAGAAGAGATCTTACTGGATGTGCTTGATATCGAGATAGAGGATGATGAGATTCTTTGAGCTTATTCCCTAAAACATGATCTTTGAACTCAACAACAAACAGCACTTGAATTAAAAAAAGATGACAGGATAAATCCTGCCATTATTCGTTCTTTCTGATAACGAAGAAAGCAAGGGTTGCAAAGACCAACGATAGCATCCCGGTAAATCCAGAGATGTCATGAGTACATCATGAAGAACTACCACACATCCGAAAAGAAAGCAAATGGATGATGGATTACCCATTTGCTCTTTTCCACACTAAACCCACTAGACCCAATTTTATATTTGTGTGGTACACGTAAAAGCTTAAACTACACCATGGTAGCTAAGGAATGAGTAGTATGTCAACAGAGCGATCATGAGGGAAACGAGCAGTGTCCCGAAACTGTACGAATTATAATTAACGTGATATTCTGTCATGTTTTATCATGATAAACATGGTCACGAACCTATATATACTTTACTGATAACTATCATGATTAATCATTCTCTTTGTGAAGCTACGAACAATTGTGAACGATTCGTGAAATCCAATCAACAATAGATAAGTACCAGAAAAACAGAGAAGACAAACATTATTCAGATGAGGGAAAACATGGAAACGCAAGAGAACATGGATGACATCAAGAGATATTTCTCACAGGAATGCTTTGCATCAAATTCAGGTATGGATCTCACTTTTGTTTCAAAGGGATATGCAAAAGCAGAGATGAAAATAGAAAAAAGACATCTTAATATCCTGGGTACTGTTCACGGAGGAGCCATTTTCACATTAGCAGATATGGTGTTTGCGGCCGCATCCAACTCCCACGGGACCGTAGCAGTTGCTATCAATGTGGATATAGCCTATGTAAAAGCTGCATTCAAAGGAACCCTTTATGCTGAAGCTAAGGAAACATCCATAAACCCGAAGATATCAACGTATGTAGTACATGTAACCGATGATGAGGGAGATATTGTAGCTATATTCAACGGCATGGCTTACAGGAAGAAGAACAAACTTGAAATTCCTGAAGAATAAAACTTACCGTACAATAATAAAATCAAAAGCATTCAAAAAACAGTTAAAAAAGCTGGGAGATCAAACCAGCTCTTTTGGCTGCCTTTCCACAGGCAATGAAGGTAATTTAGCAGAACTCACGAGCAGAGGTGAATCAACTTCCTTTGCTCTTTCAAGAAGCAGTTCCTTTCCCCTTTGCGTAAGCCCGAAAAGAGGCACTGCATTCCCGACCTGTACAAGCGGTTTAACAAGGTCACGTATATTCTTTGATGCACAGCTGGTAACAATATCAACATTGTCCAACAGCTCCTGTGCAAAATCCCTGTCGATGCCTGTTACATGTGCACCAATTATGGTCAGCTCGAGACCCAGTTCGGATTCAAGTTCTCTTAACTGCTTTGCAGTTTCAGGGAAAACAACGGTTACTGCTATCTTCTGGTAGCCAAGCTCTGCAGCTTTTCTTGTAGCTGCAACAGGGTCCAGTTTTGCGGTTGACGGGTCAAGAACTATACCGCCACGCTCACTTATACCATTGATGGTTTCATCAATTGGTTCGGTCTCTACAAGACCGGAAATACGGGCACCCATACCCTGTACGAGATTTGGGTTGTTGGATATCACAGAACCTGCACCATCACATGCAGTGACAGTTGTATCAAGAAGACCACGGTTAAGTCCTGTCATCATAGTCTCGGAAGCACCAAATCCAACAAATATATCCATGTCAAGCTGACGTTTACTTGTAAAGAGACCAAAATCCCTGATCCGGAATTCCATATTCTTCTTAATCTCTTCCTTTGTTATGTTAGTGATACCCCGCGCTTTATCAAAGATCGGACACCAGCTGATAAGAGGTTCGCTAACCTCTACAACTTCCCCATTCTCTACAACAACTCTGGCCTTTCCCAATATTTCCATTACATGCGGCATTGTTTTTTCACCTTTTACGATAACTATAATTGTTCAATGAATCTAAAGAGCGTTTCTTCTGTCAACTACCTTCTTGGACTTACCCTCTGAACGTGGGATAGTACCCTTTTCTACAAGTTCCACATTGGTCCTTATATTGAGCACGCCCTTTAGCTCATTCTCCACATGCCTGCGCACAGCAGCAAGATCCTTCAGTTCACCGGTAAATGCATTTTCCTCGAGTTCCACCTTTACGGTGATCTCATCAAGCATCTTTACATTCCTGTCAAGGATGACCTGGAAATGCTCTGTTACCTCGGGAATCTTGACTATGACATCTTCTATCTGTGAAGGGAATACGTTAATACCCCTGACAATAAGCATATCATCGGCTCTTCCGAGAAGTCTTGATATACGAGGCGTTGTTCGACCACATGAGCACTCACTTTCGAGCAATCTTGTGATATCACCGGTCCTGTATCTGATAATTGGCAGTGCTTCCTTTGTGAGCGATGTGAGTACAAGTTCCCCTTTCTCGCCTTCTGCAACCTGTTCACCATTCTCATCAAGTACTTCCACAAAGAAATGGTCACTCCATACGTGAAGGCCATCCTGTTCCTCACATTCAAAGGCAACCCCCGGACCCATGAGCTCCGAAAGACCATAGGAATCATAAGCCTTGATGTTCAGGGAGTTCTCCAGTTGTTTTCTTGTATTGGATGACCATGGTTCAGCACCAAAACAACCAACTCTCAGAGAAAGCTTGTCAACAATATCCATTTCCCTTGCAGTTTCTGCAAGATAGAGAGCATAAGAAGGAGTACAATGAATTGCAGTAACACCAAAATCCATCATCATTTCAAGCTGCCTGCAGGTATTGCCTGTGCCGCTTGGAACTGTCATGGCCCCCATGCGTTCCACACCATAGTGGAAACCAAGACCACCAGTAAAAAGTCCGTAGTTCACAGCATTCTGGAAAACATCATTATTGTCAAGACCAACCATGGTGAGGTTCCTTGCCATAAGGTCTGACCAGTTCTCTATATCGTTCTTAGTGTAACCGACAACTGTTGGTTTTCCACTTGTACCTGAAGAAGCGTGTATCCTCACAACATCCTTTCTCGGAACAGCAAAGAGTCCAAAGGGATAATTGTCTCTAAGATCTGTTTTTCTTGTGGTGGGTAACTTGCTGATATCATCCAGTGATCTTATATCATCCGGCGTGATACCAAGCTGCTTGAATTTATCTTTATAAAAAGGAACATTATTATAGACTGCTGCAGCCGTCTTTTTTAAGCGTTTTAGTTGCAGTTCTGCACGTTCGTCCTTTTTCATGGTTTCATATTTTGGCTGCCAGTATCTCATGGGAACATCTCCGCAAAATATCCTCTCATAGGAGTACATCTTTAAGTGCTTAAATCTTTTTATAAACACATATCTTCTTTCGTCAGCTATAAGTCGGTTTTTAAACACCAAGAGAGGAGTATTATGAATAATGAATTTGTGTATTGAGGTATGCGTCAACATGACATGCATAATACATGAATATAATGGTTAGTATGGACTTAAAATATCTAAAAGGACAATGACATCAATCCTTTTAATATGTTTTTTTGGTGGTATTTGGATTACTCAAGGTTCATCTTTGCTTGTAGAGGCCAACAGTCTTGATTATGAAAGTATACCTACACAGTTGATATAAAGAAGTAAGAACAAATTTCACAGATATGAATGAGAATCAATGTCATCGTGGAGTGAAGAGAATTCTTGCCAAAAGATACCTCAGAACATAAAGATCCCACAGAAGAGGAACTGATAGAACTTATAGAATTCAGGTTCCCTGGAAGAAAGTATCAAAAGAATCTTCTCAGTGTTCTGAAAAAGAGCAGCCCATCGTATCATAGCGAACTTCTCAGAACTGTCCGCATGCTGCTTGATAAAGACTGGATGCTTGCAGGCATTTTCTTTGAGAATCTTCCCGATGCAGCAGAGAATACAGGACCTGAAGGAATCAGGAGATGGGCGGGTACCGGGATAAAGATATTTGACCAGGACAAGGACCTGGCAGTTGATTATTTTTCCTATTCAGCTCCGCTCTTAAAGGATCTGGATGTCAGTGAACTGAAAGAGTGGGCCCTGAATGGCATATGTGTCTTTGAAGAGGACCCATCCCTTGGAAGACCTTATTTTTCCCTGAAGTCTGATGGCTCAAAGGAATTCATTGAAGACCTTAAGGGATCTGCGGCACTTAATGAGATCGTAAGCGTCCTCAGATACTATGCCCTTGGATTATCAGGTGTCAATTTTAACATTCTTTCCCGAAGGATGTTAGAGATGGAGGAAGAATCCAATTCCATAAATCCTGTGATTGCAGGCAAGACCATCTACCTTGCACCCAGGATTCAGAAATACGGTGATTTTGAAGATAACTTCAAGATATACAAGCTGAGTATAATGCATGAGGTTGGTCATGTACAGTTCAGTTCCCATGAGCTGGAACATGGTGGGGCAGCAGAACTTATGGCAGATATCAGAAGAAGGTACACAACCATAAGGAAAAGAACTTATCTGTCAGGGGTGCAACCTGAAGGTGGCATTGATATCGCTGACATCATAGCTCTGTTTCCCAACCAGTCACTTGCAGGAACAATACTCGGCATTCTGGAAGATGCCAGGGTCGAGTACATGATAATGGAACACTACAAAGGTGTTCGCACAGACCTTGAGAGGATAAGATACCAGATGCTTCTGACGAGGTCTGTCCCGAAAGGTAAACTTGAACAGTTCATGGAATCGCTTCTGTGGGTCTCGATAGGACATGAACCTGTTTACAATATTGGTGAAGGGACAAAGACTCTTCTGGACCAGGTAAAGGCTTTGCTGAAGGACAGGATCTTCCAGAGAGAATCATCTATCCTTGATTCCCTTGATACCACCTTCAGGATATATACCCTGCTTGATGAGCATATGGGTCCGTTAAGTCAGAAGGAGTATGAGGTACTGAAGAACATTGATTACCGTGGAGTGAGTATCGGAGCATATGACAAGAAGGACCCTCTTTCCCCCAGGTCACATGAGAATGTTATCAGGAATTTCATCCCCGAAAGTGAAGTGGAGCTGGCAGCAGAGGAAAAGAGGCCACAAGAAGAAAAAGTCAAACCTCAGCCCACCTATGCTACGGATAAGAACTGGAAGATACTGGGCAGTTACATGTATGAAGAATGGGATGCTGTGATCAATGGCTATAAGGCGGACTGGTGTACGGTCAACGAGGTTGAGCCTTTTGGTATGTCCAGTGATTATTATAAGGATGCATCAAAACAATACAGGAACGAGATAAACCTTATCAAGCAGGTATTCAACAGGATGAAGCCGGAAACATTCCGCAGGATGAAGGAACAGACCGATGGAACTGAGGTCGATATCGATGCCTTCATTGATGCCCTGATACAGAAGAAATGCGGAATAAATCCCGATGAAGGGCTCTACCTCAGGTGGGATAAGCATGAAAGGGATGTTGCAACTCTTTTCCTTGTAGATGTCAGTTATTCCACCAATAAAATGGTCAACTATGAGGGAAAGAGCATATTGGATGTCGAAAAAGACTCTCTTATCATTATGATGCAGGCCCTTGAAAGTATAGGTGACAAGTATGCGATTTACGCGTTTTCCGGCCAGACAAGGGATGATATTGAGTACTTTGTCATAAAGGAGTTCCATGAAGAACTATCGGACAATGTTGCACGCAGGATCAGTGTGCTGGAACCGGTCACCAACACAAGGCTCGGACCTGCCATCCGCCATTCGATCAGGAAACTTGACAGGGTAAATGCAAAAAAAAAGATAATGATGCTTTTATCAGATGGAGAACCCTTTGATAGCTCCCGGGGAGAAAGCGCATACAAAGGAATAATTGCTGAAGAAGATACCAGAATAGCGATAAGTGAAGGCAACGCCAGGGGAATACATTTTTTCTGCATAACCGTGGATCCGGATCCCGGCAAATATCTTGACAACATTTTCTCTGATAAAGGATACACAATAATAGATGATGCCAGTTCTCTTCCAGAAACTCTTCCATCGTTGTATAAGAGGATCACTACATGATGCTGCAATACTGATGAGCGATATTATGGTACATAGTAACAAGATTATTATAAAAAAGAAGGCATCTGCAAATTATATTTGTACATGTATATTCAATTCAGCATACATAATTTAATAATTTACACTGAATTTTAATAATTGTATGCACATAACATCATTTTTCATGCACATGAATTAGAATTTAATGTCATAACAGTTTAAACGATGTCCATCCAGTCATCTCATTGAATAATAATGGGATATTCTACAAAACGTCGATTACTGACAGGAACAATTCTTCTCATCCTTTTCCTGTGCACCATTCATACAGCAGTAGCCGGTAGCAATGATATCTCCACTGACATCGTATCCAGTTACAAACTGCTTCCGGAAGAAGGGATCGTTAAAGTCTCCAAGGAAATCACATTCTCCAACAACAATGCTGAGACTAAATATTGGAGAGGATACTACTCTAATTACAACTACAATCTTCCCGAAGAAGTAATAGGTATAAAATCCTACGATAGTGAGAATACACTTGCATTCACAAAGTCTATTGAAGGTTATTATGTTTTTTATTTCAACCAAAAAGTGTGGTATGAGGAAAGTTATACATTCCACATCGACTACGAACTTGAAATAAACAAAAATACAGCTGTTTTTTCCCTAAGTGAATATGGGGACAATATAGAAGTTACACTTGAAGTACCATCGGATTTTGATACGCATATAGGTAGGGATGATTACAAAGTAGAAGAAAAAATGTATTCAAGCGTATACATATTCGAAAAAGGACAGAACTGGGATAGAGCATGTACTGTCAATTCCGTCAGGTCATCACCACGCATGACAATGGTAGATACAGCCCACCTCTCAGAGAGAGATGTAGATATAAAGATAAGGTACTGGGAAGGTGAAGAGCAGTGGGCACAGGATATCATGCAAACAACTGTTGAGAGTCTGGCATTGCTTGAGGATAAATGGGGATTTGCATATCCTGCAGACTACAATATCACAATCACACAGGCAAATCTAACTGAAACCGGCGGATATGGAGGGTATAATCAGGGGAGAAGCGGAATCTGGTTATTATATACTTCTAACCATGGAATACTCATACACGAATTAGCACATTACTGGACACGTGCCTGCAACTTTGACCAATTGTGGATGGATGAACGTTATGCAGACCTGTATACATATTTAGTCCTTAGTGAAATGGAACCTGAAGAAGCAGACTCCAGACGTGAAAGATTCCTTGACAAGTACGAAGAGCTTAAGGATCGATATGATTATCCACTGTCTGACTGGAGCACACCTGAAAGTATCGATGACTCTACTGAAGAACGTGTGGACTTCGGATATAAAAAAGCATTTTACCTTACATTTACATTATATGAAACAATAGGTATTGATTCATTACAGGAAATGAACCAGCTATTTATAAATGCTGGAAATGAAATCGGCAATGAAAATTACCTTAATATTATTAATTCCGTTGCAGGCCAGGATGTAATTTCTATTGAAAGCTGCATATATGCTTAAATCACATTCGTGGTGTTTTAATCTTTTTTGAAATGATTTAAATAAACTAATTTTATAAAATATTTTTATGAAATATACTTTTGGCGAATATATTTATAACTTATAGAAGCATATGGTTAGTAGGGTAGGGTGGAATGTAATTACATTCCAGTGTATATTGAAATTATCAGCCGTTTATTTACTCCCGGGGAAAGTGGGAAATGAATGGATACTCTAACAACACCGAACATAGCATAGCAAGCATAGCGGATCTAGTTGGTACTATACTGGATCAGACATCTGTAGAAGAAATGTTAAAGATACTGGTAGAGCGGATACAATACTTGTTTTGTGAACCTGAAAATGTGTCCGTTAAAGTATCATGGCTTGATGAGCATTGTGAATCTGATTCCTGCGGCAAACCTGGTGTTATTCTTACCAGTGATATTACTGTAAATGGCAGGAAAGAAGGCTTCATTGAGATCACAATCACAGGCAAGGATACAGAAATTAAAAATGATGCGGATCTGATTCGTGATTATGAAAAACTCCTGGATCTTGTTTCCAGAATGATATCTCTCTTTTTTGAAAAAAGAAAGAAAGTCATGGAATTAGATAAAATGGAAAGTAAGATGAGGAGTTATTTCGACAAACTTGAAGATCATCTATTTGTCGTGAATTCAAATGGAAATATACTTGACTTCAATACAAGTTTCAGGACCTGCACAGGATATACTGCAGAAGAACTGCATCAAATGAATATTAAGGACTTGTTGACCCAATGTTCAGATAATTTTGAAAACTCCCCCATGATAAAAGATGCTGCTACAAAAGGAAGTTCGACATTTGAGTTTGATTATAGGTGCAAAAGTGGAGAGATAGTACCTATGAGCATCACATGCAAACCACTTGCAACCAATGATGAAAAGACATTCATCTGTGTTGCAAGGGATATCTCAGAGACAAAAAAAGCCGAGTTAGAGCTGCAGGAGTCTGAAAGAAAGTATTCGACCATCGTGGAAAAGGGGAATGATGGGATTATTATAGTTCAGAAAGGACTTGTAAGGTTTGCAAACTCAAAAGTGCTGGATATTACCGGATATGCATATGAAGACATTATCAATGAACGCTACCTTAAACTTATTCCAACCGAAGATCATCAAATATCCATTGAATGGCTCAACCATTGTAATAGCAATATTGCCAGTAAAACAATATTCCATACTAGCCTGTTGACAAAGGACAGGGAAGAAATGCCTGTTGAGATCAATGGATCAGTTATTGATTATGAAGGTCGGGAAGCTAAAATTCTGATTCTAAGAGACACCAGCGAAAGGAAATGCATTGAAGACCTTCTTAAGAAAGAAAGAGATAAACTTGAGAATTATCTGGATGTCGCTGGTTCTATAATAGGGATAGTTGGTGTTGACACAAACATTACTTTTGTTAACAAAAAAGGAGCTGAAGTTCTCGGATATACAAAAGATGAGATAATCGGTGCGAGCTGGTTTGACAAGTTCCTTCCCGAGAGTGTAAGGGATATTACCAGGGAGAATTTTATAAAAGTCATTAATGGGGAGATAGATCCACCGGAATACTTCGAAAACCTGATACTCACAAAAAGCGGTGAAGAAAGACTGATATTCTGGCACGATGTGCCCCTTGAGGATGAAAATGGCAAGCGTATTGGAGTAATAAGTTCAGGAGAGGATATTACAGAGAGCAGAAAAATGGAAGCAATGCTCGTAGAGTCAGAGAATAATCTCAGGACGATATTTAATAATATTGATGATCTGATATCTATTCACAAACCTCATGGGAAATTCATAGATGTTAACAAGGCTGTAGTCTCTTCCACCGGATATACAAAAGATGAAATGCTTGAACTGTCTCCAAAAGATCTGGTGTGGCCTGGAATGAGACCCATGATGGATGGATATACTGAACGCATAATGAAAGAGAAAAATATCATTTTTGAGATATATGATGTTCACAAGAATGGTTCCTTATTACCTCATGAAGTTAATTCAAGGCTAATTGAGTACAAAGGAGAGCAGGCAATTATCTCAGTTGCAAGGGATATAACTGAGAGAAAGAAGGCTGAAGAGAGGCTGAAGAGATATGCAGGTGAACTCAAGCATTCAAATGAACTTAAGGACCTGTTCACTGACATTATCAGACATGACCTGCTAACGCCTGCAAGTGTTGTCAAGGGTTACACCGAAGAACTTATTCTGACCATCAAGAATGAAAATGCGCTCAAACTTGCAGAAAAGGTTAGAGAGAACAACGACAGGCTTATAGAACTTCTGGAAACTGCTACTAAACTTGCAAAGCTGCAAAAGAATGAAGATATTGTTTTTGAAAATATGGATATAGTTCCTATTTTCAAGATGGTTCTGGACAGTTTCAAAACCCAGCTCGAAATGAAAGAGCATGAAGTCACCGTCATAGAAACAGGACCTTGTTCTTCCGCGGTCAATACTGTTATTGAAGAGGTTTTTGCAAATCTACTTTCAAATGCTATAAAGTACAGTCCACCTAAAAGCAGGATAGAGATAGCTTTTACAGATGAAGATAAGATGTGGAAGATCAGCGTTACCGACTGTGGAATTGGTATTTCGGATAAAGATAAACCCCTTCTTTTCAACCGTTTCCATCGCGCTGATAAGAAAGGCATCAAAGGAACAGGCCTTGGTCTTGCCATAGTCAAAAGGATAATTGAACTGCATGGTGGCAAATATGGCGTTGAGGATAACCCCGCAGGGCCTGGCAGTGTTTTCTGGGTCATGCTGAAGAAAGCTTGAGATTATTATAATATAAAAGATATTTACGTAGAATGAAGTATACCACACATTATACTAATCGTTCTCAAGTCTGATTATTTCACGCAAGTACGTTATAAATAAATCAAATTATTATTATACAATTGATGCATGAGGATACTGAAGCCAAAAATACTACAATTTTCTTATTCACTCTTTACCCAGACTTCGCCTCCATGAAGTTCGACCAGTTCTTTGACGAGGAATAGNNAGTTCTTTGACGAGGGATAGACCCAGACCCGTACCTCTGTACTTACCCACAGAGGACACATCTATCTGAGAGAAGGAGAAGACATCATGCCTGATATAGAGTCATTTTCGACATATTTGAATATTTTTCTGTTCATTGTACTGGTTAATTCACTTTTGTCAAGATTTGCAGTTATCAATTCTCTTATATCACCTGCACCAGGAGTTTCCAGCATGTATTTTGCTGTAGCATTCATGATAGTATTCGCCTTTTGGTACGGAATATGGGGTGCTTTTTCAGCATACCCTGGTTGCATGATCGGAGCCGGAATACTTGCAGATGTACCTTTTTCATTGATCATGTATAATCTTCTTAGCAACGCAATCAAGTTTACACCTGAAACGGGTAAAGTGTGGCTTGATTATGAAATTACAAACGGCAATGATCAGATATCTGTATCTGATAACGGTATTGGTATTCCCTTAGAACAGCAAAACGCTATATTCGATCCATTTAAACAGGTCAGTTCATCTACAAACCGCACCCATGGTGGGACTGGATTAGGTCTTGCAATTGTCAAGTATTACGTAGAGATGCATTCCGGGGAAATACATGTTGAAAGCGAAGTTGACAAGGGAAGCACATTCAATTTAACGATACCGGTTGATTAGATAAATGATTGAACACAAATTATGCAAAGTGCTTATTCTGCAACCTCCGTCTTATTTAGGCGAAGTCTTAGCATATTGAGTATGGAATTGATTGAAGCCATCAAAGCAAGAAAGCACACCAGATGGCTCAGGGAATTCAAAATCATAATTCACTGATACCGGAATAACTCAATAATATCCAGAAACATTGGGCAATCTGAGCATAATAAACCAAATCGAATCCTGATCTTACCTTTTGTTTAATCCTTACAATGCTGGAAACAGGAATGCCAACCCAACTATAAAAGCACTCAAAGAGTGGTTGTTGGGGTTGACACTTTTCACTTGAAACGTCTTTAATATTTCCTCGTATCCATTTTAAGGGATTATTTTAAGAGTCTCTCCATGTCCTCTTCTATGGTGGTATTCGGTGTTATATTGAACTTCTCCACCAGTACCTTGAGGACATTCGGTGAGACAAAGGCAGGAAGTTTCGGTCCAAGTGTAATATTCTGTATTTCAAGTCTCAGAAGGGTAAGTAACACAAGGACTGCTTTTTGTTCGTACCATGCGATATTGTATGAGATCGGTGCTTCGTTAACATCTGTAAATCCAAGTCTTGCCATAAGTCCCTGTGCAATAACGATCAGTGAAAATGAATCATTACACTGTCCTGCATCCAGCACCCTTGGAATTCCATCAATGTCCCCTAGGTTAAGTTTATTGTAGCGATATTTTGCACATCCTGCGGTGAGTATGACAGTATCTTTGGGTAATGCCTCTGCGAAATCCGTGTAGTACTGCCTGTCCTTATGACGTCCGTCACAACCTGCCATAACAATGAACTTCTTAATCTTGCCTGCTTTGACCGCATCAACTATCTTGTCTGCATTGGATAATACGGAGTTGTAAGCGAAGCCGCCCATGATGGTACCTTCTTCCAGTTGTACCGGAGGTTCACAGATCTTTGCCTGCTCGATTATGGCTGAGAAATCTTTCTTTCCATCTTCAGCTACGATATGTGTGGCACCGTCATAACCCACGGAGCCTGTGGTGTATAACCTNNTTTGCAGGCAGCATCTCCCCATGCGTATAGACATCAACACCGGTTCCTTCTCCCTGAGTGATGGATACTGAAACAGTACCGTCACCGTCATTTGCAACAGCAAGCTGACCAGTGAAGTTGATGTCCTTAGCCTTTGCCACAACCTGCACCCCACTGTCGGATACATTGGAACCGAGCTGGCTCGCTGTGAATCCATTCAGTGTTGCTGCATCGATCTGACCAGAACACGCTGTCCTTGCCTGATCTGCAGTGAAATAGTTGTGTTNNTGCAGTGCTTCCATGGTCCGTATCAGTGTTGATAGCACCTATCGCCTCGGCATTGGTGTACCTTGTGTGGTGAGCGTTAGAAACGCCAGCATGTGCTGTAATGTCTGCTGTGATCTTTGCCAGGACATCTGCATAGGTCTTGAACAGTTCGCCATATTTCAAAGAGTCGGCCTTTGAGACACTACCATCGGCATCGCTGTCATAGACAACTTTTGTCATGTCACCAAAACCAAGTCCACCTACATCGTTCGTTGTGATGAAAACGTTAGATGCAGATGGTGCGTTAGCTCCATCTATAGCTGCATTCTGATCACTGGTCAGGTGCTTTGTTGCATCCGCAATGTGTGTGGACAGGTTGAATGCGTTTGTGTCGCTTGCAGCTTTAAGTGAAGCCACTGTAGAATCCGGTGTATCTGTCCAGTTAGACTTACCGTTGAGCCTGTGGATCTGGTAGCGGATATTCTTGATTTCTTCCAACAGGTTTGCACATGATGTAATCAGGCTTGTTGGTGTGTTACTGTAAGTAAGCCCTGTACCCTTGATTGAAGTCTCAGGGTGCATGCTACCATCAGTTGTGGTCGTCCTGTGAGCTTCAATATATGTTACGACATCGGATAGCTCGGCAACAAGACCGCTGAGATTCTCGATATCGATCTTCAATGCACTGGCATTGATCAGTGCGACTATCTCTGCAGCAGTCTGGTTATCTGCAGCATTCGTGTCTACGGTGTCCAGCTTGTTGTAAACATTCTGCAAAACTGCAAGGTGATAGTCAAGATCGTTCTGGATCTGAATGAGGTCAGCATCGATCTTGCTGCTCTCAATGGTCGTGTCGGGGATATACCCGTTGGTATTCCCCTGATTTGGACCGACAAACGTGTTTGCGTTAACTGTAGTCATTTAAATTAACCCCAAGTATCATTATCCCATGTGGCAGTATCCCAATATACTCCACCGAAGATTATCTTCACATGTACACCGGATGCAATGAACCGTTGTACCAGCAAACGAATTTCAGCCTCTCTTGAGGCAAAATCAGTGTGCAGTTGAACCTGTATGTAGTTTGGTGTCTCCTCTCGTATCTCAATTTCAGTTTCGTCTATCCTAAGATAGTTCGCTAGAAAAGTAGTGATCGCCGGCTTGGTTCCGGCTGCAGAGTTGATGTTGATAATGTTCGTGATACCATCACGATAATTATCGTCAAGCTCTCCGACAACTCGCTTGTAATCAAGCAGGGTTCCGATGTTATCCAGTGAGGTCCCTCGGGCTGAATCGACATGATGCGAATTGCTCACATCATTCACCGAGGTATGTATCTTGTCAAGCTCACCGGTAAACATCGAGATCAATTTCTGATAATTAGTACCGGTCATTTACAACCTCCTGAAAAATCCTGGAAATGCGTTCTGGAGCTGCTTTACAAATTCAAGTGTGTAGTCCATCTGAACACTCTTAAGGACCGGTGAATAATCGATGCTGTTAGATGTAAGTGTAACTTTCCACTGAATGTACGGTGCAATATCATTGTAGATGACATTCTTAGGTGTGTACTCCAGCATCACATTGACATTGTTAGAAGGTAGTGTGTTAAGCAGTGTCACCATGTTTCCAGAATAGGTAGCTCCAGTTGCATATTCAGTGACTTCCCCAGGATCATAGTCAACTCTTGCATAGTCAACTACTGCCATGTCAGTGAGGGCTGACCATAGGANNCGAACCTGTAATCGCTTTCAGTGTAGATGTTGTGTAGTGTACCAATGTCATAATCAGCAATGACACGCACATCAGTTAATGAAAGTGTGAACTCGATGCGCTTCTCTGGAGTATCGTAAAGAATCCAATCAGACCATGTGTTTGCATTATATGCAGGTGTGAACCCTGAGCGGTAGGACAGTGCAATGGATGTACCGGTGGGAAGCGATGCCACGTATTTGATAACATCATACTTCCAGTGCCGGCTGGTAGAGTAGCGAATATCCGAGAGGACTTCGCCACTTAACACCCCATTGAGCTTTACTGTTTCACCATCGATAACACAATCTGTAAGATCACAATACTCAAAATCGTTAGAACAATTCCAAATATGTGATGGCATGATTACTCCGTAGTGTAATTGACGGTTATTGTCTGAGCTATCGGGATCTCCATATCTCCACCCTGTATGTAGGTAAGACCGGTATCCTGACTGACACTGTTGATGCTCCAGCTATCAAGCTGTGCGTCCACTATGTCATCATTCGCAGAGATCGCGAGTTGCAATAATCTGTTCTTGTACAGCTTCTCCTTGATATCAAGCTCGTTGATGAAATCGGTGATCGCATCCACGACAGCGGCTACGACAGTCGTCTTTGCTGTTGCTGATGTTGCGCTTGAGTCATCGAAGTAGATGGTCATACCGACATCTATCTGAGCATTCTGTGGCCTGTAGAACCAAGAGAACGGTGCTGATGTTGAACCATACGCATTGCTGTCACCTGTCCCATAACCAACGGATCTTACACCTGCAGCTCTGGTGTTCTCAATGGTGTACACAATAGTATCTTCTGTGTTTTCGTCTCCGACCTCTCCTCCTTCTACATACACCTTGATATTCCCTGGATTCGAATACGTGTATCCGATAGTCAGGGTTTCACCGTTGCTCGTTACTGTTGTAAGTGTTACCTCACCTGTATCTATGTTAAAAGAATCTACAGTGAGCGCTCCACTGACAGAACCTGTAACACTTGATATCGTCTGTAATGGAGTGTTCGTAACATAGAATGTGGTTGTTCCGTTAGCTGTTATATCCTCTGATATTGTAATCTGCCAAGGATCTTCAATGGTTACGTTCGTAACACCACTGACTCTGCTCAGGTAATATTCCAGAGCTGTAGTTGTAGCTTTACCGACTGACTGTGAAGCTCCAACTATACGGTCACGCAGACTGGAATCGCTCTCGATATCATAACCTGAATCGATACCATCTTCGTTGCTGATGTAGTGGATGAAGTCGATTGTGCTGCTCATTACAGTTATCGAGTTAGCTGAGACATTACTATCAGAACCTATAGCCTTCGCTTTAATTGGTGCGGTTACAGACAGTGGTTTATATGTTATGTAAACCGTCTTTCCTGCAGCTACCGTTGCAGTGAGTGTAACAGTTCTTGAAGAGAATGTTGCACCACTTGTCAGGTCATTGAGATCCGAATCTGTTATTGATGTGATAGAACCTATTACATTCTCACAATCGAATGTATCAGTCTCTTCTGTGATCTCATGGTCCTCATCTGTTATTGTAGGTTCAAAGTACACAGACTTTGTAGTTGTGAACACCAGAGGATTAATGTGAGTCGTGGTCACCTTAGTACCGGAAGGAATGATACGAGGAGAACCGTCAGGTAGTACTGTGGTCCTGAAAAAAGTCACTTCACCGATTGCAGCATATCCTGTCAATCTGTCAACACCTACAAGAGCTGCAAGATTGTCGAGTGCATTATCTGATGCAGTGTTGACAAAACTTGAATTGTAACATTGCTCTAGCTCGGTCCACATTCCAGCGAACTGAACCGCAAACATATCGATCAATATCTTAATGGGTGATCCTGGTGTCAGGTCAACATCNNACGTGTTTACCATATTAACTCTTCATTCAATGTCAGAGAGGCACTCTGATCGGTCGTTATTGTTACAGATACATTGATCATTCGTGATACCCTCTCGATAGAAACCGATTGTACACGCTGTACTCGAGGGTCTTTCAAGAGAGCTGTCTTGACCGCATGCTCTATGTTGTCGTTACTGATGTCCACACTCAAGAGCTGTGGATAGTTGATACCAAAAGTGGGATACAGTTTCATCTCACCTTTAATGGTGCTGAGCAGTATCCGCATGGCCTGTGTGAAGTTCTCTACATCTCTGCAGAGAACAAAGCCATTGGTATTTTTGTCAAATTCAAAATCGTTATGCTCATCAAGAGCTATCGATGTGCCGTATGTCATTACTACAACCCTGTATCATCATCTAACAGATTTTCTCCACCTGCTCTCACACTGTCACCGTCAAGTGTTATTCCGCCGGATGTTACGGATATGACAGAGCTTCCATTACGGATCTCAACGCCAGATGTACTGATTGACAGTGATGTGTTACCACACCGCATCTTTATCGAGTTCGGTGTCAGACCGGAGTGAACTGCTGTAAGTGGGTTCAGTTGTCCAAGCACTATCGGGTAGTTCAGTTTGAACTGAGTGAACCCCACAAGAACCTGTGAGTTTACTGTGATGTTCGGCATGATGTAGGAAGCATCATTAAGACATGGTGTGAGAACCCTGCACTCTTCGAAGACCGTGTTGTTGAGGGCAGGGATGCGAACGGTCAGTTGTGCGTTCGCTGTATCTATCTGCTCAACAACACCCTCATAGATGCTGAAAACATCCTTGTTGAACACGTTGCGGATACGATTATCGATATGCTTTATGACATTACGAACTGTAGTGCTAGTACTCTGATTCGTCATAATCAATATCCTCTGAATCATCTTCTTCTACAACTGTTCCGAGAATGTGTGCATAAACTGTTGAGATGTATCCATCATCAATATTGATCACATGCTCGACCTCATCAACTATAAGAAAATCAGTTTGCCACGTTACATAATCCGGTGCATACTCAGTGTTAAGCTCGATTATTATACCGGCCTTGACTGTCGGAAGTCCGAACACCTTGAAATGAATCTGGTTATAGTTAACTTCCTTGAACTCGAGAAGATCATTATAGTTAATTACCAGTGTGTCGATAGCGTAGGCATCATTGAGCATTCCACTGTCGAGGTCACTCACCTTGAATATGAACAGGTCAGTGTTGATTATCTTCCAGTGACACTTTACATTTGCAGTAGAGAGTTGAGAACAGACATTGTTCAGGACCTCACCTATCGTCTTCTTGTACGTGATGATGGTTTCCTTCAATGGTATGTTATCGTAGAACTCTTCGATGTATGTAACCAGATTGAAACCGAGCTCTGTCGAGATCATCGTAGCCACGTCTGAGTAGTACCGAACCTTCTTGAACACCTGATAACCAGACCAGTTATACATCAGATCCGAATGGATTATCTCACCGCTTACGGTGGTTTTCCAGTCTGCATTACTGCGATCTACAGTTATATCCTGGATCTGACCGTGATAGATAGAAAAGCGAGTATTGTCATCTGTCCAGTAATATTTGAAATNNTTGAACATCACACTTTCCGGCACGTTCCAGACCGAGAACTTGAAACTGTCAGACCCCTCTTCGAGCGAGTCCACAATGTCAAGTTCACAATGCAATTGTTCATTATTGAACTTTAGAACGAGATAATCAGTAGTTGCATTGTAATTGGTCTGCTGGAAATATTGAGCAATGTAAGCTGTCTGCTCCTCTACAGTAGCCAGATTGCTCAGGTCAGGACGATGACAGAGTGTAACTTCGAGTCTGGCAAAGTCACAAACTACCATTAGTAAGCCACCTGTCCCTCAATAAGAATGCTTGGTGAGAATAGATAGACCTGCATCATTGAGCCGAGGTAAGCTACAAAGATATACAGTTCATAGTTCACCACTTTGTTTGATGTTACACCGGCATCCCATACATCTTGGAACTCACCACAGTTGGGTTTCCATCCATGGTCCACGGTGTTTATCTTCCAGTATTTCAGGTCGAATCCGCCAGTAGGACGTAATGGTTCAGATGTCCAGTTGGCACACTTTAGTTTCACACCGTACTTCTGGAATATCGGATATACCTTTATGAAACCGTTCTTGTGAATGATGGCACCGCTTCCGAGAAGACCTTCGTCTTCACTGAACACTATGCCCTCACCTGCAAGATATTCTGTGATCGCATGCACCTGTTCGATGTACTCGAATGATTTGCTACCCGTGAACGCTGGATATGTCTCTCCGAAATCGTAAACGAATTTTGTAGAGTTCACATCTGGAATCGTTACGGTTGTTGCCATTGAAACGTAACGGGTATCAGAACCACTTAACAGGTCTGCCATGTTCCCTGGTATAACATATCCGAGAGGGATCTCTTCTTTGGTTGTTATACTTTCGTTAATATCTACATCTATCGTCACGTTCGCCAGTGTTACAGGATAAGTTACACCACCATTACCTCGGGTTGTCTGGAAGACAGCCTTACAGTTATAGGTCTTATCAGTGTTAGCTTTCATATCGATATGAGATGATAGCTCTGCATAGTAAGAGTTCTCGGCTCCATCTAACTTCTCTGCAACATAATTACCGACACGCTCACTTACTGGTGTCTGTTTTTCCATTGCGGTTAATGTTGTGATGGCTGTAAATGACTTCTTAAGATAGTCAGCAACATTGCCAAACCATGTACTTCCGATCTTCAAGTTCTCTGCAGGTCCGAATACAAAGTCCCTACTTTCAGTCGTGTCACCTACTGTACTTGTTACCAGATTATATCCGAACATCTCAACAGAATCAACTTTTTTCCAAACGAGTTCGACCATCTGGATCTTAGTGCATGTCAGTGTGCATGCCAATCTTCCTCTTACGGATTTCNNTCGTGATATTGAATGCGATCCTGTTCTTTTTCAAATAATCAAACAGGTCCACCATTTCCGAAACATCCAGTGTCTCACCACGAAACGTCCCGTTTTCAAGGAACATCTGTATAGTAACTGTAACAGGTGATTCGACAGTGTGTTGCTGGCGATACTGTCCGGTCACTGTTGGTTTGTTCGGGACCTTGGATGTGTCAGGTATGGACAGGGATTGAATGGTAGGTAAAGTGTATTTCTTTACCTTACCGTTCAAGTCCACAAAAACTAAGGATGAGAATAATCCCAAATGATCACCCTGTCTTTAACTTTAGTTGCTGCTCAAACTCTTCCATTGTCTGACCTTCGCTGCTGATTATAGCTTTCTCGACTGTCACGTANNTTACCGATGCTGAGGCTTCCATAGAAGCTATTTTGTTCTGTCTCTGTTGCTCCTCAATCTTACTGTACATCATGGTTTCATAGGCACCGGCAGCAGCAATACCTCCGGCAATTGCCAGTGGATTGAAAGCTCCAGCCTTAGCGATCGAAAGTCCGATCCATGCTGATGTAAGTAATGATACTGTCTGAGCTTCACCGTACATCTGGTGTTGGAGGGCATAGCTGGATGCCATGTGTCCAATCATTGCTCCTGTGGCACCAATCATCAATGTCTGGCGTGTGCTCCATGCAAAAACGGATGATTTAACTGCAGCATTCTGAGCCTCAACTGCTACAGTGGTTTCAGTAGTTGTAACGGCAAGCCTCTGTTGATACCCTGATGCGATAGCTATCTCTTTCCAGAGTGCTGCTGCTGTGGCTCTATAATTCGCTGTGGTCAGTGACAGATCCATGATGTCGTTTGACAACATACGAGTGATACCCTGCATCATCGCAAGTCCACCTGCAAGCGTCAGAACAACAAGTGTAAGACTGCCTGCCACGGCACTAAAGACAAGGACAACTCCGGCTGCACTCTTGAATACCTGTGGTATCCGGTTAACGACCTCAACAATAATTGTCAGCCCATAGTCAACCAAGTTGACCATTGGTTTTATCGCCTCACCGACCTGCGCTTTAAGTATAGTTAGTGAGTTGGCGATACGCTGCAATGCATCTGCGGTGTTATCTGTCACCTTGTTATACATGTCCTGAGTAGTGCCTGTCTTCTGGACCGCACTGGTTACCTGATTCCAAAGTTCAGGTTCAGCGACAAGTAAATTGTTAAGCGCGGTTTGCGCTGTTACTTTACCACCGAGCAACGTAGTCACTTCTCGGACGGCAACGGCCTGATCACCTGCAGACTGGACATAATCCCTCAGGCCTGCGACAAGGGTATCCATGTCGTAGAACATGTCATCAGTTATCCAATCGAAGTGACTCATGAACGCTTCACGGACACTATCTTTTGAGAACTGTAGGAGCATCTGCCTGACTGCTGTACCTGTGTTCGGCAATCCGGTCGAGGACAGGATACCAAGCATGGCTGACAGTTCCTCTACATTCAGTCCGGCATTGTGAGCTGAACTGGCTGCATACTCGAACCAACCTACAAGGTCGCTGAGTTCTGCTGTAGATGCGTTGGCAGCATTGATCATTGCATCAGTGATCCGCGTTGTCTCACTGACATCCATCTGCATTGCCTGCATCGTTCTAATGATACCGTTAGCGGCCTCATCGAAATCAACACCGGCTATTGTTGCAACCTGCAGTGCATCAGTTAATGCCTGCTGGTTCTTTGTTACATCGATACCGGATGCTGCGAACCTCTCTGCTGTCTCTGCAGCATCGTTCAGCGCATAGGTCTGACCAGTAACTATCTCGTAGAAATCAGACTTCTCAAGTTGCTTTGCAAAGTCCTGGGACTTGGCGGAGTAGTCTGCGAATAATTTGTCGAACTCCCCATAGGTATCGACCGTGGCTTTCATCAAACCGTTAAGTGCGAGCACGACAGGAGCTATATACATGCTCAGAATGTGGAATGAGAAACCTGCAGCAAAAGCATCCTTGGAATACTTCTTGTTGGCAGAGATGCGCTCCTCAGCTTCCTGCTTGAGTTTTGCAGTTCGCTTCTCCTCTTCTGCATTGGCCTTTGCAGTGTACTCTTTCTGCTCGACAAGTTTCTGACGCAGCTCTCTGCGCAGGATAAGTGCACGTTCTCTGGCTGCTTTCTGGTTCGCATTGACCAGCGTTTTGTCCATGCGAGTGAAGGCTGTGCTGAAATTGCTTGCAGCCATTTTCGCATCAGCTTCTATCGCTTTGCGACCTGCTGAGATGCGGGACAGGATGGACGGGTCAATTGCGCTTTGTTTCGGGTTTGTGTAGTACTGGCGGTTCTCACGGTTATTAGACCATGATGCCATCACCCCACTGTCCAGAGCACCTGTGTTCCATTTTGCTCTAGCCTGTTGGATCTGTCCGACATACTTGTTCTGGACATACCAAGTGTTCATACCGTTAGCAGCATGAACTTCACCGGCTGCAACCATCTGCCTCTGAATACCTGCAACACGCTGCCGCCACTGGTCAAGTTCACGATAAACGGTTGCCATACCGAGTATCTCGGCACGTAGTTGCACTTTATCGCTGAATGTCATACATACCCCTGATTATAGAACACTTCTCTTTGATGTCTTCCAGACTGTCTCCTTCAACGATGTCCAACGGAGATGATGAACTTGGGAACCGCTTGTTCATTTCCTCTTGGAATTGTGCGGCGCAACAGTAGTGGAAATGGATCTGAGCCTTTGTCAGATCGTAAGGATTAGTCACCAATCGATAACTTGTGTAATCGTGGTGTAGTAAAAAATTGAGTTGCTGTCCGCGATTACTCTTCGCGAAAGTCAGCTACTTGGTCGAGTGCTTCTGGCGTGTATCCACTGATACGCTGCACTTCCTTACCAAGCTCTTTGATTCCAGGGATCTTCTTCATGTCCTCTATTGAGAACTCGTCTGTGAAGTCCTTCATAGCCTTGTATGCTACATTGTAAAGGAACTCGTTGTTCGCTTTGATGAACTCGAAAACATTCACATCGTCTGGAATACCATTATCGTTCATATCCTTGAGCTTGTCAGGTGTGAGCCCGAAAGCAAAGTCGAGTGTTGCCTGATCTTTGAGTGTGTTGAACATTACAAGCTCACACTCTTCCATCTCTATCTCAGAGAGTGGACGAATAAAAACAGTACCTACCGGAAGTTTATACTCACGTACATCACCTATCCCTTTGAGGATCAGACTATGGATATCAAAATAATTCTTGTTCGGTGTCATTTTATATCATTCCGAAAAAGGTGGGATCAGGAAAGTGTTCCTGTTGCTCCACCAGAGTTGTTGGTTACGAGCGTCTGACCGTTGTTAGCCATGCTCATTCCGAGTGCTGCACCTGAGAACTTCATAGTTGGGGCTCCACCAGAGTTGTCAATGGTCTGTCCAGCGTTGGTTATGACACAGTTATCAAACTCTACACTGTCAAAGACCCAATCATCAGATTCACCGGTCTTGACTGCGATACCGACTTGGAACATGGTTCCTACTGCGGCTGCAGCCCATATCTTACGACCGACAGGTGTGTTGACACCATACATCTCGAAGTCGAAAGTGAATCTGCGGTTCTTGAAACTGTAGCCGATATTCTCGGCATCGATGGAGTCCATCACATCTTTAGGAAGATCTGCGGTAGGTGCGAAACTGGTGATAGGAGAAATGAGATCCTCTCCTGCATCAGTGATAAATTTTACAGCAAGACGAGCTTGCCAGTTAAGAGGTTCAGCCATTTAAAATCACCTTAGACAGTTACCTTAAGGTTAACGTTGATCATGTGGAACGTTCCGGCATACTCGATTGTGACATCGGTATCGATAGCCCTTGTAGTGCGAGCTGTAGTTATGAGAGCATCCTCTGCATCGGAACGTGAAGTCGCATCCTTAGCGAGTGCGGACAGGACAGGAATTGCAACAGCGAAAGATTCAATCTCGGATGCATCCACTGCGTTCTGCAGTACACCAGCCATCTTTCCAGCCAGTGCACCAAGGCCTGCCTTGTTGATCCTCAGGTATCCAAGAACACCAGGATTTGTCAGAGCTACCTTGAGCTTGTAGGAAATGTCATCGATTGTACGCCTGACATCAACATACTGCACACCATCTGCAGGAGTACCGAGAGTGTACACTGAACCGAGAACATATGATGTACCAGACAGGTATGTTGGATTGACCAGCGCATTGATCTGTGCAGATTCCAGAGCTGTTATCTGTGTGCTTGTGAAACCAGAGGTCTGCACGATACCTGCAAGTGATTTCAGAAGTGGTGACTCCCAAGGTTTGAGTCCTGCTATCAGACCTGCAACTGCAGCAGCTACGTCATTGTCACTGTTGTGAGCAATACCGAAGACCCTGTTAGTGTTTGCAGTGAGCAGCCCACCGATAGCAGATGGCATTGTGGTCGCATCCTCGCCCTTATCGAGCATGAATACTCCGATACGATCAGTTCCACCTGCTGCACAATGGTTTACAAGTGCATCTGAGATGTATGCATCTGCAATGGTTTCTACGGTGTTTGCGAGAACTACGATCTGGATGTCCTTACCTTCAAGTTTTCCAAGACCGGTCTGTACATTTACAAGACTTACAGTTGCAACATCGACAGCCCAAACGCAAGAGGCTCCGTTGAGCAGTGCAAGTTTTACAGCTTTCCCGAGATCAGTGGACCCGTAAAGGTCGTCCGCTTCTGCGTATGTTCCGACAAGAACTGGTTCTGCGTTACCAGACCCACCGGCACCTACAATCCCCACTGTCCCATAATCACGGACATTCGCAGTGTAAAGTCCTGTAGTATCAACATTAATATTAACAAAATCGATTCCCATGGTTATCAAACCTTAGTTAAAAATAGTAGTTTCAGAATAGTCGTCCTGAGACAGAGTATTCGATATCTGTTCAAGGATAGGACCATCTTCATCTGTCAGTGCTCTACTCCAGTAGTAGGTGTAGACTACTTGCACATCAAAGGCAAAACCGAAAACATTCTCACGTACAAAGACTGCTGATATGTCTCTGGCTTCACTCACATGTTGTACATCAACATAATAAGGTGCCAAAGTAACCTTCAAGTTAGCAAGTATATACTTGCGGAGTTCTGTTGCGATCTGACTTGCAATCCAGTATCCGCTCTCGATGTATTCATACACAACAGTGAAAGTCTCAGAGTCGGCAGGAGTGCTTGCTCCTAACCATTCCACACTCTTACGGTCACTACCAAGGATATAGTCAACACCTGCAACAAAACCTGCAATGGATGTTATACTCAAGAGGGGTCCGTTGGCGAGTGTATAGCCCTGTGTTCCAGTGCTATGCACAATCTCTTCTGTAGCCGATGTTTGTGTATCGAGAGCCGCGACCTTATATATTAAAAGAGATGTTTGAGCTTCACCGGACTGTAGTCTTGTCTCATCTGTGTAGACAAGTTCACCGATAAATTTCCTATATGAAAGTCCATCGACAGGCAGACTGAAATTTATTGTGGGACCCTGAAACTCGCCAAGCGGGTTACCTCCGAATGTCTGCTTCGGTGTTACCTCAGTACCATTCACAGTATATGTGACCGGTATCATCTGGTTCAGAACTTTCTTAACTTCATTGCTCAGCATTATTCATCATCCCACTTTAATCGGTAGTTCCCACCTTCGTTGACAATCTTTCCATGTGCAACTTCGACCGAACCCCACGCACCTTTTTTACGAGTTGGTGCTGCGCGTGAAGCGGCTCCTACAACAGTACTAGGGTCTGCAGTTCGTTTTTCACGGTCGAATGCAATGCGAACCTTGTTCGCTACATCTGAGACACGGCGGGTTATGTCGTNNCGTCATTTCGAAAACAGAACGAGCCGGTGTAGTTTCATTACCGTACTCATGGATCAGAGCCAGATCTCTCGGTGTGATGTTATTCGAGTGGCCTATCACAGTGGTGTCATCAAAGACACCCACTTCGAGAATGTCATAGTTCTGTGACGGAACATGTGTATGAATGAACTCGATAGACTCAAGCAGTTTACCGGTTTCGTACAGTGGTGTATCGTTGCCCTCGACAGATATTCCACGCTTCTCTCTGTTCGCTACAGTTGCAGGTTTCAGTGGTGGAACAATCATATCGTTCTGAAAAAAGAAGATAAGCTCATCAGCCCAAGCCTCTGCGACAGCTCTAGTGCCTTCTTTGGCATAACTTGTTGCAGTTACACCGGCAACGTTGTAAATGTACTTACCCATGTCATCGAAGAGTTTGTTAATGGCCTTCTCAGGTGACAGGTAGACCATTATACCATCTCACGATGCACGATATATTTGATGAACGCTCCGAGATCTGAGTAATCGAACTGTTCAGGCAGTACCTTCCAGTGTGATCCATTGGTATCTACGAGTTCATCACCGGCTACAAGTAATCCCTCACTTACCGGCAAATAGAATTTCTTGGTTCCAATAGTGGAATATCCGAGGTCAAGTACCTGTTGTATATCCTCAGAACCTAATGGTTGAAGGACTCCGTTAACAGTCTTGCTCGTTGCATTCCCTTCGTAAACCTGTCCGTTATATTCAATCTTCTCAATGGAGAGGACAGTGTATGGGAGTGAGAGTTCAAGCAATGTTTGTGTGAAATCCTCTATCATTGTCTCGCCCTGTGGAATCCATTCTTAATTTTGTTCACAAGTTCACGGTACTTCGCATTGCTCTTATTCGACATGTCGAGTGCAACGTTAGCGCCCTTTACTCCGTTCTCTACCGTGACATCACCGATCTTCACTTTGCGACCGGATGAACTTGCACAGGCTGCATAAATAGCATCAAAGTGTACTGTTGC
>DAZF01000080.1 GCA_002507205.1 Methanolobus sp. UBA32
CGTATATATACCTTCCGAATCAGGAGATTCGAAGGCAAAAGATGGACCAGTTAAAGAAGTACACTCATCTAACCTCCACCCGGATTATAACTTTATGTTTTAATCCTATATGGTTTTTACGGTCGATGAATATCCGCCAACTTAAAGGTGCCGTTTTAAGCAAGCACCCCCCATGTCGGACGGGATTCTATACATCCACACTATTGCATATAAAACTAACGTATTTAATTAATTTTTTTACCATATAAATCATACATAGTAGTACAAATAACACAACACCCATAAAGCAGGAGCTAAAAAACAAACCACAAGCAGAGATACGCAAGCTTTAACAATATAAGTGACATAGCAGTACACAAAATCATATTAAAAGAGGGATCTGTCTGCAATACAGCAAGAAGAACAGTAATGTAGATACCGCAGAGGTTACAAGAGTTCGCACGCCCAGAAAAGAAAATAGTGAAATACTCGCCATCGTAGAAAGTATGCTTGGTGCAAATCACGTAAAACTGAGATGCTTAGACGGCGTTGTAAGAATGGGAAGAATTCCCGGATCCATGAAAAAGAGAACATGGATACGAGAAGACGACATTGTAATCGCAGTCCCGTGGGACTTCCAGAATGAAAAAGCTGATGTAATATGGAAATACACCAGACCACAGGTAAACTGGCTGGAGCGCAAAGGATACCTGAAAGGGTAAAAAGGAATATGAAAAAAGAAGTAACCAAAAAAGTAGAACGTATCGACACTGAAGTCGACAGGTTGCGCATGAGACGCAAGGACACAGATACACTCAAAGTAACAGATAATGTATTCGATGACCCCACTCTGAAAACTCTATACACCCTGTCCAGCAAAGGAATACTCAAAGCAATGGGCGGACCCATCAGCACAGGAAAAGAAGCAAACGTATTCCTAGCAGAAGGAGAAGGCAAAGACATTGCAATTAAGATATACAGAATATCATCAAGCACCTTCAACTCAATGGAAGACTATATTCTGGGAGATCCACGTTTCAGAAATGTAAGACATTCAAAACGAGACATCATTTTCGCATGGACGAAAAAAGAGCAGCGGAACCTTATTCGTGCAAAAGAAGTAGGCATTCGCGTACCAGAACCCATTGTTGCCGAACGTAATGTCCTCGTAATGGAATTCATGGGAGAAAATGAGAAACCATACCCCCAATTGAAAGACATCCGTCTTGAAAAGGAAGGGGCTAAGACAGTATATGACACTATTATAAAGAATATAGACCTGCTGTACAAAGAAGCAAACCTGGTACATGGAGATCTGAGTGAATACAACATATTAATGGTACCTGAAACAAACGACCCCATATTCATAGATATGGGCCAATCAGTCACCAGTGAACATCCCCGCTCAAGAGAATTCCTACTAAGAGACATAGAGAACATTGTACGTTTCTTCAAAAAATACGGCATTGATGAAGATCCGCAGGAGTTGTATTCATCAATCAGGAATAAAGAAGAGAAAACGCAAATTATTGATTCATAATTATCAAAGGTAGATCTATATGACACATATCAAAGTTCCTAAAGACAGGGTTGGTGCCATTATTGGACCAAAAGGCCGCGTCAAAGAAATCATAGAAAACAAATCAACAGCTAAACTGGATATCGACAGTGAAAACGGAACTGTTGAGATTATTCCCGGTGATGACCCTGTTGGCGCAATGAAAGCAGCAGATGTAGTAAATGCAATTGCCAGAGGATTCAACCCGGACAAGACATTTACAATGTTTGACGATGATCTGCTAATGCTTGAAGTAATTGACATCTCCAAACATGCAAATACGCAAAAAGACCTGCTTCGCCTTAAAGGAAGAATCATTGGAAAAGGCGGAAAGACAAGAGAAATAACTGAAAGACTGATTGGTATAAAGATGTCAGTCTATGGAAAAACAGTGAGTGTAATAGGCACCCCTGAACAGAACCAAATAGCAAGAACATCCATTGAAATGCTCATAGAAGGAGCAAACCACGGAAGCGTTTACAGCTATCTGGAAAAGAAGAGAAATGAACTACTTCAATCTCAGCTTGACCATTACTAAGAGGATACAGTAGTATATCCTACGAAAAATATTAATAGCCTTGACTCCTAATTTACCAGAGGTAAACAGATGAGAGGATATACCAACAGTTCCGAAATAAGAACGTATGCAGCTTTTGTATTGATCTTACTTCCTACAGCAGCCCTTTGCTACAAGGGGCAGCTATCCCTCGGAACAATTGGTTCTGTACCATTGATGATATTCCTTTTTTCAATGATATGCGGCTCTATTATAGAAATACCGGTAACAAGCTTCCGTTCTAGAAAACCAGAGCAACTTTTTAAATATGCACCCATTCTTGAAGATATCTATTCTGTACCAATGGTAAAAGAACTGAGCATTGGAAAAGAAAGAGTTTTTGACACAACGCTCACAGTAAATCTGGGAGGGGCAATATTACCTGCCCTTGCAACAATTTACCTATTACTGACGCAACCTAACAATACAGCTCTTGAAATAATGCTCATAGTAGTAGTTGCAGTGATTTTACTATCCGAAATAATGGCAGGAATAGGAACAATAATACCTGAATACATAGGATTAATAGCACTTCCGTTTGCACTCATAGTCGCACCGGGCAACGCAGCATCCATCACATTCATTGCCGGAGTAGGCGGCATACTTATTGGCAATATAATATCAGTTATAACCTTTAATAAAGAAAGGACCGGCAGTGCCTTTATGAGTATAGGAGGAGCAGGCACTTTCAAGTCAATATATGTAACGACAATAATTGCCAGTTTAGTTTCATATTTCATCCATTGACATACCCAGCCTCTCTGCCCGACGCTTCTCAATCCGGTCCTGTAAGACTTTTGAAGGAATGTTAAGAGCCCTGTATTTAGCTATCCCATTATTCGTGAAGCGGAATGGCTGTGGAGTATGATCCACACGTGTAGCCCTCATTTTTTGAACGGCCATCACCGGCATAGGAGTCGTGTCAATGTCATTTGTCTGAATAAAATCAAGAAAGATAACGCCATCACCAAGAAAATCAAAATCATCATATTGCTTTGTTTCAATACCATGTGACTTTTCAGTTACAAGAATAGCAGTAGTCAGATTCTTTTTCAACACTCTGTGAAGACCACGCCAAGA
This sequence comes from Methanolobus sp. UBA32, assembly GCA_002507205.1. Lineage (GTDB taxonomy): Archaea > Halobacteriota > Methanosarcinia > Methanosarcinales > Methanosarcinaceae > Methanolobus. The sequence goes on from DAZF01000080.1 coordinate 3,174, forward strand.
TGCAGAAGTTCTGAATTCCCCCGGAGCAGTGAGAACGTTCATAGAATCAAAAACCACCCTATCAGGCTTATGAGTGTCCAGTATTTCCATCATTTCTTCAGAAGTCAGCATGGAAATGCCAAATATCTCAAGATAACCATCATCAATGTACTTGCCAACATCCCATCCAAATCGTGCAAAGTGTTGAACAAGCTGCTGTGCCCTTTCTTCAAATGAGAAGAAAATACACCTTTCACCACTTTTCACACCATCCATCAGATATTGCATCGACAGAGTAGTCTTTCCAGTCCCCGGAGGACCAGTTACAACTACAGCAAATCCTTTAGGGAATCCACCTTCCAGAAAATCATCCATTCCAGGAATACCAGTAGGGACTCTTTTGATCAGGCGATCGATATTCTGAGTATCGAGTTTGGCTTTGAAACGTGTAGAATCAAGATTAAGAAGTGCTTTTTCCAGGACAACATTTTTTGCGCCGAGCTCCTTCTCATATCTCTCAAGGATTTTTATCGCATCTGCGCTTAATGTAGTATGAATTGGGAATTTTGTTTTCATCACACCACCGTATGTACATAATATGGCATTATATATTTAAAGTGTTATGGTAATGTGGACATACATAAAATATTATGAACATATCACTCAGATACAAATCCTTTTCCACGAAGGAAATTGCCGCGGCCTCTTGATGCCATTATATCCCCATCCCATACCACTTCACCTCTTGCTATAGTATATTCCGGGAAGATCCCATCCATACCCTCATACGGCGTCCATCCTGCCTTACTATGAAGATTATCACCTTTTATCTCAGTAACATGCCCCGGGTCGACGACGATAATATCAGCATCATATCCTTCGGCAAAAACACCTTTTGAATACCGGTTAAGACCAGACATCCTTGCAGGATTCTTACTGGTCACATCTATCATGCGCCCCAGAGGAAGCAAATTCCTCTTAACTGCAACAAGCATCAATGGCATTAATGTTTCCACGCCAGGAACACCTGATGGAGCACTTTTTATATCAACATCCTTTTCAGCTTCCGTATGTGGCGCATGATCAGAGGCCACTACATCCATAGTTCCATCATTAAGCGCATTCAGAAGCATTTTGACACTTCTGCGGTCCCTGAGGGGAGGATTCATCCTGCCAAATGACCCCAGTCTTTCCCAATCCTTAGTAGAAAGGAATAGATGATGCGGCGCAGCCTCGCTTGTTATAGTAGGGGACACACCACCTTTTGTAGCAAAATATCGCTCCTTGCGCAAAAGTCCAACAGATTCAAAAGCACTTATATGACAGAAATGTGCTTTAGCACCATTCTTTTTTATTAATTCGATGGCTTTTTCAACAGCAAAGGCTTCACAAAGATTAGGACGGGCCTTTGAGTGAGACTCCGGAGACATGTCATTTTTCAGGAAAGCTTCACATTCGAGCCTTATTTTATCATCTTCAGCATGGATACATGCAAGTGCATCAAGCTCTTTAAGCACAGCCAGCGCCTCATCGAGGCATTTTTCATCTATATTCAAAGCACCTGTGGATTCAGCCATGAAGATCTCACCAAAGGCAGTTGCCCCAAGCTTCCACAACTCAGGCAATTTTTCAATGTTGCCCGTAACCCCCCCGTAAAGCCCGAAGTCCACAATTGAATTACGGTTTGCGACCTTTCTTTTATCCTTGAACGATTTGCGATCAATGGTCGGAGGAATAGTATTGGGATGATCAATAACAGTCGTTATTCCACCTGCTGCAGCTGAACATGAACCCGTATACCAGTCTTCTTTTTCAGTCATACCCGGGTCCCTGAAATGGACATGAACGTCAATCCCCGCAGGTAGTGTCAATGCACCTTTTGCATCGATGGTCTGGTTCAATCTCTGGACATCTATCTCTTTAGATATTTTTATTATCTTGCCATCCTCTATCAGGACTTCGGCTGGCTGAAGATAATTATTGACGAAGACTTTTGTGTTCTTGATCAGAATATCAGGCATAGTGTCCTATATTCTATTGGAGGTATATGCCCTTTATGATAGCGCCCACCAAGTCAGACTCGTCTTATAGTATATAGATATATAGCTAATATATAGATTCAGTACTCAAACAGATAAACTGTAGAGATATATATTGTACAGACATAATCCTTATGTATTGATTTTGTTATGATTCACTGACAAGTAAACAGTACTCATTAACAAAATGGTGAATTAGAACATGATATCTGGTAGATTATTAAAGAATATGACAATTTGTTCTGTCGTATTGTTAATTATTACAATCGCATTCACAGGAATCGGTTGTGTCGATAAGGAAGAGAGCACCTCCGGTGAAACTGGAGTAACAGAAGCTGCAAGTATTATCGTAAAGGGATCAGACACCGTACTCCCACTTACCCAGAGAGAATCCGAAGAATTCATGCTGGCAAACCCTGAACAGAGTATCACTGTAATTGGCGGTGGATCAGGAGTAGGAATTGCAGCACTCATCGATGGAGAAGTGGAAATCGCAATGGCTTCAAGGACAATCAAGGACTCTGAGATAGAGAATGCAGAGGCAAACGGCATCAACCCTGTAGAGCACGTAATTGCATGGGACGGAATAGCTGTAGTCGTCAACCCAGAGAACCCTGTAACAGAAATCACGTTTGAAGACCTTAAGGGAATCTATGACGGAAGCATCAGCAACTGGGCAGACGTTGGCGGAGATGACCTTGAGATTACAGTTATCACCCGTGACAGCAGCTCAGGAACCTACGGATACTTCCAGGAAGAAGTACTTCTTGATGAAGAATACAGGCAGGATGCACTCGTGCAGCCAGCAACCGGTGCCATTGTACAGGAAATAGCTCAGAACACAGGGGCTATCGGATACATTGGATACGCATACCTTGATGACAGTACAACTGCACTCTCACTTGATGCTGATGGAGAAGGATTTGTAGAAGCAACACCAGAGAACATCATTAGTGGTGACTACCCACTTGCAAGACCACTCTACTACTACACAAACGGTGAACCAACAGGACTTGCAAAGGAATACATCGACTATGTAATGAGTTCCACCGGCCAGAATATCGTTTCAGAAGTTGGATACTTCCCGGTAAACTAAAGATACGCCATACCAAGTATCTGAGGAATTGATGTTGAACAGACAATTCAGGGAAAAGGGCATCGAGTCATTGCTCCTCGCATCAGGAGCGTTGGTAGTAGTAGCTCTTTCCCTTCTTTGTATTTTTTTATTCCGCGACGGATTACTATTATTTGAAGATTATTCGATCATCGACTTTTTGACCGATACTAAATGGTACCCGACAGCAGACCCGGAACACTTCGGACTTTTGCCATTGTTACTTGGATCATTGATAGTAACAGCGGGGGCCATATTGTTCTCCGTCCCGCTGGGGATCGCAGCTGCCATATACATATCCGAACTTGCAGACCCAGGGGTTGCCAACTATTTGAAACCCATTACAGAAATACTGGCAGGGATCCCATCTGTAGTATATGGTTTCTTTGGCCTTGTAATACTGGTACCTCTTGTTCAGAAGACCCTCCACATACCAACCGGCCAGACAGCACTTACAGGATCCATAATGCTCGGGATAATGGCACTGCCAACGATCATATCCATTTCAGAGGATGCCATAAGCTCAGTACCAAGGACACTAAAAGAGGGATCACTTGCACTGGGTTCCACAAAATGGCAGACCATATACAAAGTTACAGTCCCTGCGGCACTCTCCGGGATATCAGCAGCCGTTATGCTGGGAGTAGGGAGAGCAATTGGAGAGACAATGACAGTTATGATGGTCACAGGAAACTCAGCCGTGATCCCGGGATTCCCATCTGGCCTGTTTGCACCTGTAAGGACCATGACAGCAACCATTGCACTTGAAATGGGTGAAGTGCCACAGGGAAGTGATCACTTCCACGCACTGTTCGCGATCGGGGCCGTACTTTTCATTACCACTTTTATAATCAACATAATAGCCAACTACATAAAAAGGAGGTACAGGTTCAACCTGTAATGAACATGTTCTCCAATGCAAAAATCAATGAGAAAATAGCCTTTGGGCTAGTAAAGCTCGCAACTGGAATAGTCGTTGCCTTTGTCATTGTTATTCTGTACTACATAGTATCCAACGGATATAGTGTCCTTAG
>DAZF01000009.1 GCA_002507205.1 Methanolobus sp. UBA32
TATGGGGTGCGACTCATTGTGAACCGCGATATTCTCAACATCAAAGAGCAGGTCTATAGCAGCATGTCCCACAACAGTGATCGTCCTGTCCATGTCCAATACGCCCTTACTCGAATTCCCCGACATCAACTACATCAAGAGGAACATCCCTTAGTGCTTTTCCAATTACTGATTTTGCAATTCTTGCGGCATGCTCGGGGCTTTCTGCATCAAAAACCTTCATTTCAAGAACAAGACCTACAATTGCGGTGTTTGCAGCTATAAATACACTGCTGAAAGGTTCTTCACAGGCCGGGCAGAATGTCGTTCCGACGTCTACCTCAACGTAATCAAGTTTAGGATTGAGGCGCTTTCCTGCCTCTGAAATTGCGACGCCTATTGCATCGTCTGCTGATTTTACGTCTCTTACCAACCAGGCAGCTTCAAGTGTAACATGATAATTTGACATTAGATATCTCCAGTTTATACTTCATTTCTTCTTCAAATAAATATGTCTTCATATAGTAAATAACACATCGTCATCAACATCGAAAAGGCCCATCCTTGCCCCTGCATCAAGCCACGCATGCCCATAACTGAAGCATACAAGCGCATTGACAGGATCATCACACTCAACAAAGTGGAGACCATCCTTATAATACGAACTTGCCATGTTATGATAGTCACTGGCAGCCTTATACATGTGAGATTGGGGTATCGGGGCAAATTTCGCCTTTTCAAGTGCTTCCCTTAATAGTCGTTCATATCTCTTAACTTTTTCATTCAGGTCAGCAGCCATATTTACTTGCCTCAACGGTGCTCATGGTTAATTATCTGTTCGCCCCAAACAACTTTTTGAACAGTTTTCCTCCACCTTCACTTCCATCCTCAGCCCTCGGTTGTCTTGAAGGTTGTCTCTTGGGAGGAGGAGTTATATTGGAGGCAGGCTCAGGTATATCTACCACCGGTATATCGATCATCATATCAGAATCAGGTCCACTCACCGTTGGATGAAGCTCTGGCATTGGTCTGCGAACAGGAGCAGGTCTCGATGTTTCATGATTCTCAACAGACATCACCGGTGGTGGTGGGGTCACGGTCCTTGCTGCCTTGAGTACATTTACAGACTCACCACCGTGTTTTGATTTCCTTATCCTGATATCCACAAGCACAGGTCTTTCTATCTCATTGCTTACCAGCATGGCAACTCCCGGAGGCAGACGCATGAGTTCTTCCTCAACATAGGAGGTAACCCCTTCCAGCCCTTTGCTTATGGCCTTGAGGTCATTGGGATTTGTGACTTTCATGATGACCTGGGTACCGCACTGTGAAAGTACGTTCTTGTCTATCCTTGCAGGTCTCTGGGAAATAACCATCATACCAAGACCGAATTTTCGCCCCTCAGACGCTATGGTCCTGAGAATATCAGTACTTGTGGTCTTACTGAATCCTTTTTCAGGCGCATAGTTATGGGCTTCCTCTACAACGAGCATTCCCGGAGGAATACGATTCAGCTTGCGTTCCTCAAAAAGACTGGTACACAAACTTGCCACGATCATGCTCTGTAATTCAGGTGTAACTCCCTTGAAATCAATAACAGATGCTTTTCCTTTCTGGAACAGCTGCTCTATGGACGTTGGATTAGGCGATAGTATGCCTGTGTCCCTTATCTGCTCAAGAACACTTATCACATTCCACTTGGCTTTGCTCTTGTCATTCCCTACTTCGAATATCAGGTCTTCGATGGTATACGTCTCCATCTCTGCACGCACTTTCTGTATTGCCTCATACAGTATCCCCGTGTGTGTGGTTGAGAAATTATCAGGGAAGATCGATGTAAGGTCCTTGACCGTAAGATTCATCCCGTTCAGCCTGAAAAGCTCATCTGCATCAGGATTAAGGGATTTGCTTGCGGGCGTGTACACCGTAATCTTGGAGCCGTACCCTTTCGGGGTCACACCGAAACGTGAGAAATCCTCTTCATTCCCTTCTCCTGGAACTTTCAAGGAAGAGTATTCACTGTGCGGGTCTATAATAAGAAGCGGAATATTCTGATCAAGCAGTTCTTCAAGCAACACCGAGGCTGTGTAGGATTTACCGCTACCGGTCTTTGCCAGTATACTGCAGTGTTTCTGCACAAGACTATTGACACTAAGCTGCACCTTGATATTCGTCCCTTCAAGCAGACCGATATCCATTTCATTGCCTGTGAGTCCAAGCACAGCTCTTGTCAATCCTTCATCGGCTGCAAATATCGGACTGCCAGGACTGAATGGTATCACAGGTGATCTTAGCATCCCGTTTTCATCCCTGGAACCGATGATCATGACCTCGGCAACTATCCTGTCGTCACTTTTATCCGTACGTTGTCCCTTCATCGCCTCTTCAATCGAAAATGAATCACTGGATCTCTTAATGGCCATTACCTGGCCAAGCACCCATGTGTGGTCTTTCTCATCTGAAGAAGCGTCATGCCAGACTTTAACGTATGCGCCCCTGTAAACTTTTGAGCTGTCAAGAACCATTACTTTGAACTCAAAGGTTCCGGTTTCTCCAAAAATTACGCCTACTGAACCTCTTACCATTTTTCATCCCTCAAATACATGGTCTTTGCTTTTATGTTTATTATGTAATATTATATCTTCCCTCAGTCATCAAGCTCATCCAGTATTTCCTGCGGTGCACCCAAGAGCTTGACCAACGCCTCTGCTTCTATGAAATGCAGGGATGCAGGAACTATAAGTATATGCAGTGGTTCACCAAACTCTTCATCCTGCATATGATGCGCATATCCTGCCTTTACAACAGGTTCATCAGAGCCTGCACGGGCGATACCTACAACGATGGCATTTTCCATAATACCTTCTCCGCGCCTCTTCTCTATCTCAAGGAGCAGACCTAATGCCTGGTTCACGGTCATGTAACCCTTGTCCTTGTCTATATCCAGGAAGACCAGGGTGTGCATATTGTGTTCCTTGTTGAGTTTGATAGTATCGTAAGGTGTTTCGGAGATGATAGTGTTCCCACGGATACTGGTGTATGGATGAGGAATGGTGGAAGCTTTTCCGAAGCGATAGTTCTGCAGTCCTGAAAGTCCGCAAATGGCTGAAGCAATGGAAGAACCATGTATGAGCCTTGTCCCGATGCCCAGATTCTTTGCACGAAGTCGCAGGTCAACGTGGGTTGTGGAAACCATTGTGTCCCCGCCTGTAAGGAAGACCACGTTCTTTTCCTTTGCTTCGGCAAGCCAGTCAGGAGATATCTCTACATCTTCTCTGGAAAGTACATTGACTGTCTTACCATAGAGCGTTTCAAGTTCGTCCATAGTACTGCCCATCAAACAGGATGTATAGAATTCGGCAAATACCATATCAGCATTTTTTATAGCTTCAAGTCCTTTCAGGGAGATATCTTTCTCATCAAAAAGGCCAAGTCCTATGAAAGTGAGCATAGTCCGCACATATGTCTTTATGGCTTAAATGCTTTGAGAATGACAACAGAGTGATACAAAGCGAATATCTGACTCGTAATGTTTTTATAGAACTACACACAGTTAGTTTCACTCATATATTATACTGATAAATTACATTACTTATACTATTGGAGGTTCAAAGTCATGGCAGGATATGGAAATCAACCCTTTATCATCGTTGATCCAAGCAAACAGCGCACTACAGGAAAAGATGCATTGTCAATGAATATTGCTTCTGCAAAAGCAGTTGCAAGTATTGTGAAAACCACCCTTGGTCCAAAAGGTATGGANNCAACAACCAGCGCTGTGGTCATGGCAGGCGCCCTGCTTGACAAGGCACAGAAACTCATTGAGACTGGTGTCCACCCTACTGTCCTCATTAAAGGTTACACAATGGCAACCGAGAAGGCCCTGAGTGTTCTCAATGATTATGCCATCACAGTGGATAAAACTGACAGTGATATGCTTGAAAAGATAGCAAACACATCCATCACAGGAAAAGCATCAGAGATGGCAGGCGATCACCTTGCAAAGATCTGTGTGGATGCTATCTATGCTATCGAATACGAAGGCCAGGTCAACGTTGATGATGACATTGTCATAGCAAAGGAAGTAGGCGGCAATATCCATGATACTGAGCTCATAAACGGCATAGCTATCAGGAAAGAAGCACTGCACAACGAAATGCCACGCCGCATTGAAAATGCAAAGATTGCTCTTATTGACACTGAAATTTCATTTTCCAAGACAAGTACAAACTCCAAGCTACATGTCGACAGCGCTGAACAGTTAGCGGATTTCAAGGAGCAGGAAAAGGCAAACTTCAGAGTGATGATCCAGAAGATCATTGACACCGGAGCAAACGTAGTATTCTGTTCTAAGAAGATGGATGATTATGCACTCCACTTCTTCAAGGAAGCAAATATGTATGCTACAAGGCGTGTAAAGGATGAGGACATGGAAGTACTTTCACACTCCACCGGTGCAGCACTTGTAAGGAATATCAATGAAATAACAGCCAATGACCTTGGATATGCTGAACTTGTGGAACAGGAAGATGAGAATGAAGAGAAGACCTACATCAAGGGATTCAAAGATGCAAGGACCATGACCATTCTCATAAAGGGTGGTTCTGAACATGTTACCGATAACATTGAACGTGTTTTTGATGATGCACTGCATGTAGTGAAAGCAGTCTATGAGGATGGAAAGATCGTACCAGGTGGCGGTGCATCCGAGATAGAAGTTGCCCAGGCACTTAGGAACTATGCATCATCTATTGAAGGCCGTGAACAACTTGCAATAATTGCATTCGCAGAAGCTATTGAAGAGCTTCCAAAAGTGATTGCCGAGAACTGTGGTTTTGATGTCATTGACACTATTATCAACCTGCGTGCAAAACACAGCACTGTAAAGAATGCAGGTCTTGATGTTGATACAGGTGATGTTGTAGATATGCTCGAAAGAGGTATCGTAGACCCACTGAGAGTGAAGACACAGGCTATCAAGTCAGCCTCAGAATCAGCAGTATTGGTTCTGCGTGTTGATGACATGCTTCGTGCAAGAGAACAGTCAATGATGGATGTAGCTCCTGAGCACAACCCTCACAATTACGATGTGGAATAAATGATATAAAGAGGGTAAAACCTCTTTTTATTATCACTTTTTTAGCATTCTTTTCTAATTAAGCCACCAATAAAGGATGGACTTTGCACATCTTGCTTCACATATTAGCAGGAACAAAAATAAAATTTTAAATAGATATGATTAATCATGATAGATTAACGTAATGTATATATACGATGGATATGTAGTGTATCATGATAAATCATGACAGAACACTACTACAATAACAATATAGATTTCACAAAATTTGCCACGATGCTGACCACACTTACCGTTGCAATCCTTGCATACTATAACCTTCTCAGCTAGTATGCCTGATATTAATTTTTATTATCAGGTACAGTGGCATCTTTTTTCCTCCAATCTTATTTCTATTTTTCAGTACTATCCTCTATAGTTTGTTTATAAGATCAGAGTGTCATCATTCGATAAGCCATAAAAATTCCTGTAGTCCTCAATAGCCTTTTTTGCCTGTTTTGGATATCTTTTGAGCATGCACTTAAGAAAATCCTCTTTGGATACGAATTCCTTCATCTGGTCTATGATCTTCGCAGCATATTGCTTGGAAAGCGCATTCCCTTTTTGTATCTCAAAGGTCAGGCAGAGGGCATCCGGTGAAAAATACTTCCTGCGAATATATGGTGCAACTGAACCCAGAAGCACGTCATGGTCGAGCCTGCTGAATGCCGGCACACCTATACGATCCAGTCGTTCAGGTTCTGTCAGCTTGATGAGATTCTCAGCAGAATAAGAATGAATTTCGATATAAATCTCCGGCCTGAGCTCTTCCACTGCATCTATTATCGGGGTGCCGATATCTGTAAAGTAGTTATCATCAAGTGTAGAGATATAGTTTCCCTTGTTCACAAGTGGAATAACTGCAAGGGAACCTTTCTGAGGTGCTTCTATGCCCTCAAGTATATCAGACGTATCTTTCCATTCCTCACCATGCAGGCCTGCTACAAACAACCTGACAGGTTTTCCTTCCCCGAGTATCCTATATGACATGCTTATCTTAATTTCTAGAGTTGCCGGTTAGAATCATCCGACACAACTTTCTGTGCAATGATATATATTTCCTGCTTTTCTGATTCCAGAACCTCAAGGATCGTCAGACCCATAGATTCGACCTTTGCAAGGATAGGTTTTCGATTCTCTTGTTTCTCGATCTTTATTACCTGAAGCAATTTGCCGTTATCCCGCAGTAATGGCAACACCCTCTCAAGAGCGGACAGAGAATCCAGAGGCTCAAGTGTCATATCGCTGAGTATTACGTCAACCTGCTCAGGAGACATTTCCTTTAATGGTATCTGGAATACATCACCAAACATGACGGATACATTTTCCTTCTCATGAACTACCTTTCCAAGTTCGGTCCTGAAATCCCTGCTGTATTCCACACCCATCACAGAAGAAGCGATCTCAGATGCCATCATCAGGAATCCACCTGCGCTTGATCCGAGGTCAAGTACCCTGTCATTTTCAGCGATGATACCTGTTGCATCCTGTATATTCCTGAGTTTGAAGTAGCCACGGGGCATATCAAGCCCATCTTCAACATCAACTTCAGCATCTCCACTTACATCTTTGGAAGGCTTTTTGACAATGGTACCGTCAACCTTGACATTACCATTAAGGACGGCTGTCTTTGCCCTTCCCCTTGACTTAAAATAGCCTATTTCAACAAGGTATGCATCCAGTCTCATGATTCAACTAATAAGGAAATGTACTATTTATATTATAACTTCCAAACCATATGGAATAGTTGTGAACATCACGTAAGTCGATTTCAGGATAAATTTATGATAAAAAGATTCACCTCCCTGTTCCCCCTCTGGGCAATCATCTTCTCGATCATAGCCTTCGCTTATCCTGCTGGCTTTTCTCCTTATAAGGATGCAATTACCCCGCTGCTTGGAGTTGTGATGTTTGGCATGGGAATCACGCTTTCAGCAAATGATTTCCTGCTCGTGCTCAAAAGACCGGGCGTAATAGCTCTTGGAACTGCAATGCAGTACATATTGATGCCACTTATTGCCTTCATTCTGTCATACATGCTCAACCTTCCCGTTGAGATCATGGCAGGAATGATACTGTTGGGTTCCTGTCCCGGAGGAACCGCTTCAAACGTCATCTGCTATCTTGCAAAGGGAGATGTAGCCCTTTCGATCACCCTTACATCGGTTTCCACATTGCTGGCCTTCATCCTGACTCCCGCACTTACATGGCTATATATCGGACAGGCAGTGCCTGTAGAAATCGGCAGCATGATGCTAAGCATTGTAAAGATAGTTATCGTACCGGTTGCACTTGGAATCATCATAAACACACTTTTCGACGATCATATCGAAAGATTCAGGCACGCATTTCCTGCATTGTCCGTAGCTACTATTGTGTTCATCATTGCCATAATCATTGCACTGAACAAGGATAATATCCTCGTTGCCGGAAAACTGGTGATAGTAGCAGTCATCCTCCACAACGGATTAGGATTTGCCGGAGGATACTTCATTTCAAAAGCACTGGGACTTGATGAAAAGGATGCAAGGACCCTGGCAATCGAAGTAGGGATGCAGAATTCCGGATTAAGCGTGGCTCTTGCTGTAAAATATTTCTCACCCCTGGCCGCACTGCCGGGTGCATTGTTCAGTATCTGGCACAACATTTCAGGGTCGTTTTTGGCATATAGGTTTAGTCGGTGAATTTTGTTTTTAATCCTCTTTCTTATAATAAAATAAAATATGTAAAAAAGTACCGGAAATCAATCCGGTTATGCTTAAATACCGTTAAGTGCATTAATTAAATGTACTAACGAAGTTACAGATATGTAGAGGGTTATTGCTCCAACAATTTCCCTCGTTAACTTCTTTGTCATGTCCTTTTTCACCACCTTTTATGATGATTATTCTCTCTATGTATTTGCAGTTTTTAATTGTTTGGGCTATATACTATCTTGTAGATTACATATTGCCATGAAACAATGTTTTTTTTCTACAACCAGTATGGTATTCGCTTAGATAATTAATCTAATGGAGACTTTTGTATAAAGCCTTAAATACTGAAATATTCTGCAAATTATATTACACATATTAAGTCATTTTAATATGATTAATGAGGATAATTTGACCCTGCAATAAGTTCAAACATCACTTTGCAGTGAGTACATATTACCATGATTCAACTTTTAAAATAATACATTTCCTATAAAGAAAGCTTTCAATTTTTTGCATAGGAAGCAATATTGATACCTGCATATTAAGGCTAAACATAAAAAGAAAAATAGATAATTACATTTTTAGCAATTGGTTATAAGATAAATAGTTATTTAAATTTTTTTAAAGATGTTGAAGGAAATATATTTATGGGCTCTACTTTGGCTGCATACTGATCATCCAACAACGACAAAACAGGTTTATAGAATGCAAACTGATGCTTCCTCCAAATGGTGATGATTTGTTAAAAGCAGTAATATTCGATATGGATGGTGTGCTCGTGGATTCGATGTCGTATCATGCAGAAGCGGTCCAGCATATCTTTGATGAGATAGGCGTGGAAATGGATAAACAGGACATCTTCGAGAGAGAAGGTGAAAGGACCGTGGATATCGTTGCATTCCTGCTCGAAAAAGCTACGGGAGATGCATCAAAGTATGACATCCCGAATATTGTTGAGAGATATATTGCCGAGTTCAACAGGATAGTAGAACTTAAGGTATTTGATGGAATGCAGGAATGCCTGAGCAACCTGAAGCAGAGGTTTGACCTTGCTGTGGTATCGGGCTCAGACAGGCCGATAGTCTACGACATAGTACAATCCCAATATCCCGGAATATTCAGGGAAATCGTCACTGCTGATGATGTGCAGCGTGGAAAACCTGATCCGGACCCATATCTAAAAGCTATTGAAATGCTTGGCATCTCCAGCCATGAAGCCATAGTGATAGAGAATGCACCGATGGGGGTGGAGTCTGCAAAAAAGGCAGGTTTGTGCTGTGTGGCAATACCAACCTACCTTGATCCGAAAAAATTCCATCAGGCAGACATGATCATTGAGAACCACACCCTCCTGGTAGAGTTCCTGGATGAACTTGAACCATCTTATAATTGTGCACGGTCAAAATTCTAAGAATTGGCTCTGTAGAACTCCTGCTAATTCCAACTTTGAACTCAGCAATTTTCAATAATTGCACTATTTCAGTAGTTTTCTGAACGATAATGAAAGAACGTGCCGCTTGCCGGCGGATGGTCGCATTGTTCGTTGTTTGTCAATGATTTTTTGCAGAGCTATCAGAAACACAAAAGTGCAAGGGATAATAAGTTTAATTGAGTGGAAGTCATGATTACTAAAACCGTCCCGGAGGGTCCCGGCGAAGCCGGCACGGTCCGAAAAGGAGATTTTAATAATTTGTTTCCTTCAACTCTTTTTCTACATGCTGTAATTAAAATCCTCGATAGAGCCAGAAATTGTCTAATTTTTAAAATTATGGTTGCACTTTATTCCACTCTCATCGGAACACCGGTTGCATGATACACATTTTGCGACCTCTGTCTCGCCACTTCTGATCTTTGTCACAAGGTCAGGTTCACAAATGAGAGGTCTGCAAAGCGACACCATGTCTGCATATCCTTCATCAAGCAACTGTTCCATGACAGCCTTTGAGCGTATGCCGCCTACCAGCATAACAGGCACGTCCACGGCTTCTTTTATCATTCGGGAATAGTCCCTGTAATATGCCTCATCATCAGCTTTGTTTATCGTTGTCCTGAACATCTCCTGTCCGGCTTCAACAATACCGCCGCTGACCTCTATGGCACATACTCCGTTTGCAGCAAGTATCTTTGCGATCTCAACGCATTCCGGGGCATCAAGGACATTCTTCGTGCCCTTCGGGAAACCATCGGTGGCATTCAGCTTGACAAGTATAGGGAAGTCATCCCCGATCATCTCATGTATCCTGTCGATTATGTCAAGGATAATCTGTGTCCTCTTCTCTGTGGAACCACCCCACCTGTCCTTACGTCTGTTTGTGTAAGGTGAGATAAAGTTACTGAGCAAAAAACCGTGGGCACAGTGAAGCTGCACACCATCAAAACCTGCTTCCTTTGCCCTTCTTGCAGCGTTGGCAAAGTCCTCTATCGTCTCAAGAACTTCCTCTTCGGTCATTTCCTCTGGGGTGACACCGTTCCTTTTATTTGTCACAGCAGAAGGAGCAAGCATAATAGGATTCTCAGCACTTAGCATGGTCTGCCTGCCACCGTGTACAATCTGCATCACGATCTTGCTCCCATGTTCATGGACACGGGAAACCATCTTCCTGTAAGGTTCTATGAATTTATCATCATAGATCCCCTGCTGGAGGTGATCACTTTTACCTTTTGGGTTAACGTATGCATACCCTGTGATGATGAGACCAACATCATTGCGTGCAAGCTCTTCATAAAGGTCACCTAACCTGTCAGTCGGCGTGCCATCAGGCTCTGCCATCCACTCATGGGTGGCTGAGCGTACAAAACGATTTGCAACATCCATATTTCCAAGTCTTATAGGTTCAAACAACATGCAGGAATAATGATGTCAGTGGCTTATATGCTTTTCTTTGGCTCATGCAGACTTATACTTTGCTTCTTCTATTTCTTCCTTCAGGGCTTCATTGTTAACTCTGTAGACGAGCATTGATACAAATAGCAGTGCAAAGGCCAGCATGTTGACCATAAGTGTTAGCTGAAGTGAACTACCTTCAAGCCCTCCACCACTGCCTCCATAGGAAGAGCCACCGAACATCAGAGGATGGGCTGAGCGCCACAAACGTATTGAGAAGAAACTAAGTGGAACGGACATGAATCCGACAATTCCGAAGACAGCCGCAAGACGTGCTCTTTTCTCCGGTTCTTCAAGTGCCTGACGAAGCATCAGGTAAGCAAGATAAACAAGGAAAAGTGCAAGAGATGTCGTGAGCCGGGGTTCCCATACCCAGTACCATCCCCATGTGGCTTTCGCCCATATGGACCCTGTCACAAGTACGAGGAAAGCAAATACAACCCCCACTTCAGCGGCAGAGTGGGCAACGATATCCCAGTTCCTGTTGTTTCCCTTAAGTTGCATTATGCTTGCAATGAAGACCACTGTGAATGCCAGATATGACACTATCGCTATTGGCAGATGAAAATAAAAGATATTGAAACTGCTGTCAAGGATCTCTCCTGCGTTTCCCCTCATGGGAGGCAGGTAGAAAAAGACCATCCATATGGCAATTAGCATAACAGGGAGGGTGATGGCTGAAATAATTGTCTCTTTTTTCCTGTCAATAAGCATGCTGATTCCTCTGCCTAATTAAAGCTCCTGGTTTAAATGCTTTTCATACATCCCGGTATTCCAGTCCCCAGTTTCCAGTTTCCAAAACCCATTATGACATTTCAGTCCATTATGGTATATTCAAAGACAAGTTGTCCGATTATGAAGAATATCAGATCATAGACCAGAAGCAATCGCAGTTCTGAAAGAATATTTCCAATGTCACCATCTATGAGTATCTTTCCGGTTGCCATAACCGCTGGAATTATGACGGGAATTATAAGCGGAAGTAAAAGCACCGGGAGCATGATCTCCCTTGTTCTTGTGCTTGCTGAAAGTGCCGAGAGCAATGTTCCCACGCTCATGAACCCGACGGTTCCGAGGAAAATCACAATTGCAAGTCCGATAATCCCGGTTATGTTGTAATTGAAAAGTACAATGAAGATAGGGATTGTGAGTATCTCGACAGTGAACATCAGTACTGCACCTGATATTGTCTTTCCTGTGTAGATAGAACCCCTGTCAATTGGTGAGAGTTTCAAACCTTCAAGGCATCCGTTCTCTATCTCTCCTGCAAAGGAACGGGATAATCCAAGAGTGCCTGCAAAAGTGAAGGCTATCCATAACACACCGGGAGCAAGTTTTGCAACTATGTCGGGCTGGCTAAGCAAATCCCCGAATGAGATGCTGAATATAACAATGACTATTAATGAGAATATAAGCATGGAATTGAGCATCTGCTTTGTGCGAAACTCCGCTTTCAGGTCTTTTGCTGCAATGTAGAGACTTTTCATCATTGATATCACGCCACCCTACAAATTGCTCAGACCCTCTGCGTCCATATCCCTTTCTATAATGGAAAGATAGTTTTTCTTCAGACTTTCAACACTTCCTATATCCTTTTTCGGCTTATCGAAGCGTATCTCTCCCCTGTCCATTATGAGTATGCGGTCACATAATTCAAACGCCTGCTCAATGTTATGTGTTATCATTATCCGGGTCACGCCGGAACTGCCAGTATTCATGAGGACACGTTCAAAATTCTCAGCCGCATGCTGGTCAAGTCCTGTATAAGGTTCATCCATCAGCAATATTGCCGGATGATGTAACATGGCTCTTGCAATTGAAAGTCTCTGTTTCATTCCCCTTGAGAACGAAGCAGTCCTGTCATCGGCACGCAGTAAGAGATCGACACTTTTCAGTATTGATTCCACTCTTTCGTCAATTTCGTTCTTTCCAATACCGTACATGCGTGAGAAAAAAACCAGGTTCTCCCTTGCAGTAAGCTCATCGTAGAGGTAGGTGTCATGGGAAATAGCACCTATCATGCCTCTAATTTTAGAAGGATTTTTTTTGCTTTCAATTCCATTGATAAGCACAGTTCCTCTGGTAGGCTCGATTATGGTGGACATTACCTTAAGAAGAGTGGTCTTTCCGGCACCATTTGGACCGAATATGACAACAAATTCACCTTTTTGAATCTCAAGGTTGATATTGTTCAATGCCTTTCTGCGCCCAAAGCTCTTTGAAAGACCAGTAATTGAGATGATACTGTCCATTGGAGCTATATTTACGGCTTATATAGATTAACGTTTTGTCCTGAAAGCTTATACATTTGAACAAAGGACGAAAAAGATGATAAAGGCATCATCTCTCAAAAGCAGGTCCGCCAACATCTGCATTGTTGCTGTAACCTACGCTTTCCCAGTATCCTTTGTAAGGTTCATCAGTGACCTCTATTGAGGTTATCCACTTGGCCCACTTGTAACCATATTTTACTTCTGCGACTAGCTGAAGAGGAAATCCCCTGTCTGCAGGTAGTGTTACATCGTTGATCTCATAGGCCAGCATGATGTCGTTCTCCACAAGGTAATCAAGTTCAAGTGACGTGGAATAGCCGTCGGCAGAATAGAATATGACAGTGGTTGCGTTACTGTTGATGCCGGTTTCATTGAATATTGTGTTCAGGGTCACGCCTGTCCATTTCCCATCAAATCCCCAGCCTTCAACACAATCCAGACGCATGAATCTTGTTACCGAAGGGAAGGCGAGGATTTCTTCATAACTCAGGTTAACGGGATTATCGACCAGCCCATAGACATAAAGTTCGTAGGTATCCTGATCGATGTACTGGGTACCCTGAATAGCATTGTTACGTTGTTCTGAGATAGGTGTGAGTTTATTTCCCTCAAATACAGTTGCTTCTCCGGAAGTATTGGTTTCCTCTGGCGAATCTTCCACACAGCCGGATGTAAGCATCAATAAGAAAAAAATAGAAATGACTGCAATAAATGCAATCCTATCCTGCTTTCTATTGAGCATATGACAAAACCTGCCTATCAGATGTTGGCCAGCAGGTCAAGCCCTTTATCGCTCAGGAAATATTTGCCTTCACTTATGTCCAGGAAATCTCCGTTGATAAGGAATTCAGTATGGTACTTGAACACACCCTCATCGAGTTCTGTTTTTTCGAGAAGCTCGGCTTTTGTGGCTCCGAAAGCACCTATTTCCTTTATAAGTTGTCTCCTTACCGGATGCGAAGCTGCTTTGTGTATTACCTCATGCTCAGTTTTTACACGCTCCCTTTCAGAAGGTCTTGCAGTTATAAGATCATCCAGTTCATCATCATCCAGCATTGTCCAACTCCTCCTTAAAAAGTGTATGAGAGTACAATCTTAAAAGTATTGTGCCAAATGGAACTCAAGATAAAAAGATAAAATGAAATGAAATGAAATGAAATAAGATTTGAAAATAACATCGATCCTTGCTTTCTTTAAAGAAAATATAAATGCTGGCGTGTTGAAAGCAAATGAGTTGTTAATGCAAGAGGATGCATTGATCTGAGGGGATCGTTGGTGCCAGCATTCATATTAATGTGATTAAGCCACTGCTTTTCCTGTATTTGAAATAGAAGTATGTTTCATCTTCATTTCAGGCGTCACATGTGACTCTTTTGCTACTAACCCCGGGTCTGCAGGCAGGAATGTAAGCTTCCCACACTGGAATCTCATTGGAGAACCAATAGCCTTGTAATATTCATTCTTCAGGCTTTGTATTGCAGCTACCACGGTTTCATTATCGTACTTCGAGTTACCAAGATTTGCAGATGCTACCCCCAGCAACACATTGTTTGCGTGCAGGGCGAGGTGCAGATGCCATGTATCCTTGTTAACAAATTCATGGATCTTAATATCCATAACTATATTGCTCTCATTTTCCCTCAAACTCACAATCTCCTTGTAATTGACTGCACAGAACAATAATTATGAACCCTTATATAAGGAGTTTGTAGGTATTTTTAGAAAGATGAACAGAAATCAAATTAACGTGTACTTAATACGGAACTTCATGTCCATGGAATTACTCAAACAAGTTCATAGGTACTGGTTTACCATACTGAACATTCCTTTTAATATAGACCTGGTAATTTCCAGTATCCGTATCAAAAACAAATACGTAATCTGTTTTGAAATAAGCCCAATATTGTGCAAGGGGATTCCTTGCATCATTAAGAGTTACTGTGACATTATTTTCAGAAGCGGAAACATCGTATACAGGATAGTCGATTTCCCCCGGAAGACTATTCCCATATAGCGTTTCAGCTTTTGATAAGTATCCTATGAACTCGTCCTCATTGCGGGGATACTTCCTGACAAATGTGGATTTTTCTATTCCTGACCAGTAGCTTGAGATAAGTATTCTGTAATGTGTGTCATTGTAGGAATAGGCAGAGAGGAATTTGCCAGGAGATATTGGATAAGAACCCTGATAATCTATTTTATGACCTTCAGTTTCTGCTATATGGTCTATCAGGAAGGCTTTTGCAATCGGGTTAAACAAGCACCAGATTGTGAATACTATGAGAAGATTCCTGTAAAATACCTTGTGTTTACCCTTTGAAAGCCCGTTGAACCAGTTATTCCGGTCTTTCAGTACATCATTTATCCTTTTTAGACCATTGTTTTTATTATTACCATTATTCTTCGCATGTTCTGCTAAGATGTAAACAATGGGTATAAATGAAATAATTGTAACAACAGGGTCAAAGAAATCAATGGCACCTATTGTTGAGGAATCTGTCACAAACGGGAAGAAAGGTCGCATCTTCCAGCTGGTAACATAATCAAGATATATGTGGCTGAATATAGCCGCACCGGAAGCAATTGTTAATATCCTGTTCTTTTCCCTGAACCATATATATAGTGTTACAAGAGATACAAAAATAATCGAATGCATGAACTCACGGTGACCAAACAGGTAATACAGACTGTTGTAGGTCTGATGACTCAGATCCTGGTCTATTGCAATTAACAGTGCATTCAGTATGAAGTCTAAATCAGGAAGAATTGCCATAAAGGCAACTATCCTTATCTGCCTGCTGTTCAGTCCTGCAACTGATGCTATCAAAAGCCCGACTCCCAGATGGGACAGGGTGTTTACCATCCCGACATCCTCACTCCATTTAAGAGGATGCTATCATTCTTATTATATTTTTGCAGGATGCAAAATACCATCCGGTTTAAGTTAATTCTCAGTACTTACCAAAAACCTTTGCGACAAACCTGTGAAAACCATGCATACTTGCACCACTGCCCAGATACATCATAGGACATCTTCCGGTGATTATGTTCAGGCCGGGTTCATATTCAAGATGATTTACATCACATGTGTCGGTTTTCCAGTGCACCCAGAAATCACTGATACCTCTTTCAGCCAGTTTTTCAATGATTCTGGCGGGTTCTTTTTTTGTGATACCTATCACAACATTCCTCACGCTATCCGGCACAGATGAGAGATCCTGGATAGAGCCTTCCATCGGCTTGTCGGAGTAGTCAAGAACAGTGAGTGCTTTTCCTCTTTTTTTGAGTTCATCTATTGTCCATTTTATGGCTGGTTTCGTACCATCCGTTACAACCAGGAAATTATCTCTTTCCCAGAATTCTTCCTGCTTTAAGACCATGCTATCCTTCCTTTTATGCTTCCTGCTGAAAAGTAATATCTTATTCTATAAGATATTTTTTGAACAGAACAGGGAGGTGAATAGGGATTACGGATTCATTAGAAGAATCAGGACATATGAATAAAGAGGGATTATTGATTATATGGAAATTATTGTAAATAGAAAAAAGTATGAAATAGAATAAAAGTTCAGGCAGGGGATGCTGCCTGAACTGTTTTGCGCGGAATACTCAGACCGATTCCTGCTGCAATGTAATACCCTGCGTATGAGATCACTTCAAGTAGTGAAGGATTGCCGTTATATCCTAACAGTGATTTCATCACCGAGCCTGCAACTCCCTTTTCATCAAGGATGTGGTTTATATCCCATACATGTTCCACAACTATTGGGATGACACCGCCTTCCTGAAGTTCATGCACTCCATGTGCAGTCAGACCGGCTGCAAAGAGTATCAGGAATATACTGGTTACCCTGAAGAATTTGTGTATCTCTGTGTGGGAAGAGTACCTGAACACTGCATAGGCAACGACCAGTGACACCGCAATTCCAAGTATTCCACCGTAAAGCACCGAAGTGTTATCCGTATTCATTGCTGCAGCCCCGAGGAACAATACAGTTTCAATACCTTCCCTGAATACCGAGATGAATACAAGGGCAAGAATCCCGTACTTCTTATTGCTGTCTACTTTTTGAATGATCGATGAACTTACATTCTTGCTTTCCCTTGACATCCAGATAATCATTGAAGTAAGGATGACAGCAGCAAAAAGCATCACAATGCCTTCGAATATTTCCTCATTACGTCCTTCGAATTGTATGGCAAGGATATTGAATGCTACAGCTGCTATAATACTGGCAATGATACCAAGTCCTGCACCTGTGAATACGTGGTGTTTGAGTTGTTCCCTCTTTGTCTGGGTGAGGTAGGCAAGTATAATTCCCACAATCAGGAATGCTTCCAGACCTTCACGAAATGTAATCATAAAGCTTGTAAACATAATTTAGGCTCCGTTTTGAATATTAGGATAGACTACAATAAGTAGCCCAAACATATAAACGTATGTATAGTGACATAAAATATCCTCAATCACAAATACTGATCCCTAAGACCAGAATATACACAGCTGCCCGGAAAATGACCCAAAGACTGTTTTAACAATGACATCAAAGAAAACTATATGTCAATTATTTCTAAATACAACCGCGTTTCCTATATCTTTGACATTATGGAAATTCCCATGGAACATATGTGGTTCAGCAAGTGGAGAAAAGATATTTTATCAGACTTATCAGGCAGGGTGCTGGATGTAGGCATAGGAACCGGAAAGAATGTACCCTATTACCCGTATGAGTGCAAGGTTGTCGGAATTGACATAAGTGACAAAATGCTTTCGCATGCAAAGAAAAAAGCAAGCATGAGAAATAATGTGTCCCTTTTCCAGATGGATGCTGAAAGACTGGGATTTAAGGATGACACTTTTGACTACGTGGTTACAACTTTTGTGTTGTGCTCGATCCCAAACCCTGTTTTCGCACTTGAAGAGATGAAAAGGGTTTGCAAACCAGATGGTATTATCATCAACCTTGAGCACATGAAAAGTGAAAAAAGGATTATTGCATTTATCGAGAATCTTTTCAATCCCATAACAGCAGCATTAACTGGCGTGAACATAAACCGTGAGACGGTCGGGAATGTTAAAAAAGCAGGCCTTAATGTTATCAATGTAAAAAATATGGCCCTATGGGACGTTTTCAGGCTGATCCGGTCTAAGCCTTGATTCCTTCAAATATTACAGCCAGGTCATCAATTCCCAGCTCGACATCGAACTCTTTCAGTCTGAAGAATTTCTTTGCCCGGTTATCATTGTCTTCAAGCCTCAGGTCACTTTCAACAAATCCCGCATTCTCCAGCCTTTTCAGGTGCAACTGGACAACCTGCCGGGAAAGATTGAGATCCTTGGCCAAGTCATATATGTATCTCTCTCTTTCCGAAAGCAGATACAGGAGTTTTAATCTAACCGGATGGGAAATAGCTTCTCCGATAGTTATTATCTGTTGAAGTGTCTTTGTCATCTGAGAGCCTGCTGTTTTTAGTTCTGTTTTTGATTTTCAGGTTTTAATGCCCGAATTAGATCTCATCAAGTTTTTCTTTGATATCCTCTACCATCTTTTTGATATCTTCCACATCCTTCTCAACTCTTGCCAGACGTTCATTGTCTCCAGAGCTGCCGGAGCCTGACCTATTGAGAAGTGTGACTGTTACCCAGACTATAGCCAGAATAAGTAGTATGTTCAAAAGAAGACCCCATATTCCATAACCATACATGCTGCTACCCATCATTTTTCTATTCACCCTTAAAAATTATATTTTTAATAAAGAGTATATAGGAGGGGAGGTATTATTACTTTTCGACCTTCCCTATTTGATTATCAATTTTTGTTAGTCGGAATCAGTACCTATAAGCTCCGCCACATCCACCGTATCCGCCATAGCCGCTTCCACGCATGCCACGTCCGCCCTGATAATACTGGCCCTGACTCTGGTATGTGGAACCTGCATAGAAGTCCTCTATTACTTCACCGGTGTATGCATCAATGCGTCCCTGTTTGACGGTGTCATCATCAGTGTAAGTGAACACATACCATCTGCCCATCTGATAGATATTTGATTCAGAGATTTCCTGTCCGGTTGTATCTTCTGCGATATCTATTGCCTCATCGACGGTTTCGACGGCAAGTTCAACTGTTGCTGCATCAGATGCATATGCTCCGTAAACAGGGCAGTTAGCATATCCATACGCATATCCAGTTGCATATCTCATACCATGTCCTGCCCAGCCATACATCTGACCGAAGAATGTAGAATCATCGGTTTCATCGACTGCTGCACTTACTATACCTATCCCCGCAATGGTTGCAATGAGCATACCAGCAAGGAGTATTGACGTTGTTTTCTTCATTTTTTACACCTTCCTGCATTACAGGATTTTTATATCCTGCATATGTAGCTATAACACTACATATGTATGTACAATCAGTATTTAAAGATTATGTTGAACTTCTGATTTTGACTGCTTTTTCGCAGTAGTGGAAATGCCTTTTACCAGATTTACAAAATAAAAGAAAAGAAAAATGTATACTGGTAACGCTTATTTTCTTCTTTCAACATACCATCCAACCAGAGGCGGTATCCAGCACAGGTTTGCAGCAATTGCTTCAAGAGCCGTAAAGGTCTGTGTGGTTGGGCTGAATCCAAGAAAACGTGCAATCAAGAGTCCTATTGGCACAATAAGTATCACTGCCAGACTTGCAAGCATGACCGGATGATGGATGTAACGGTCTAAAGTAGCAACCCATGAGCCTTCTTTCTTTTTTAGAAAAAGCATACCTGATATATTAGCCCCTATCTGGTCACTGAGTGCATAGAAGTATGGTATGTAGAATCCCTCAATACCATAAACATCAACTCCAGCAAGTCGGCTTCCAAGATCTATGACCCAGGGAATGGCAATCCCGAAGAGCTTACCCCAGCCATATGCCTCTGCCATTGTCTGGCTTGTGGGCTTGAAATGCTGGCGTATGGAGTAGATTCCCTCAAATATACTTTCCCCTTCACCGGCAAGCGTTCTTACAAGCCACTGCCCAATAGGACTGCGCTGGTATCCGAACATATCAAGTAGCACACCTGCAAGCAGACCAACGATGTAACCGGGAAATGTATACCTTATTAACTCTGAGAAATTCTCTGTTTCAAATTCTTCTTCATTTTCTTCTTCGAATCCTTCCACGTATAATTATACTTTTTTTCTTGTATAAGAATTTCATGTTTTTATGTTATTCAAGATGTCAACATTTTTTTGCGTATCAAATTTGAAAAGGAAATTATTTCAAATCGGAAACTCGGACCCGAAATATTGTCACAGACAACCACACTAAAAAATGAAAGTTAAATTAGATAAAGTTAATAAGATGCATAAATTAAATAAATCTAAATATTAATTTTACACTACTGTTTGATATTAAAATATTCTATCGAAGGTGTCACGAATAATGGATGAAGAAGAAACAATTGAAGCATACGCAGTTACAGATTCAGATATCGTCAACAGAGTAACATCCTTTTTAGGAATACCATTTATTATTGTATTTGGATGGCTTAACAACAAATACGTAAGTATCTTTTCAGTAGGCCACAATGACCACAGGCTTGTAGTGCTCTATTCCGGCATCTGTCCGGTACTAAGAAATGACAAACTCCGAATTACCGGCAGAATGGAATATGGAGGAAAGGTCGGTGTATACGGAATGCTCATGAAAGCTTACAATATAGAGAACCTGAGTACAGGAGACATATACGAAAATATCTGAAATGGCCGTCAAAAAGGTATTTGACAATATATTATCCTCTTATACCTGCTCAGAACAACTTTATCTTCTTTCCGATACCCATCTCAACAGCTTTTGTATAGACTATGTTGGCAGTCACAAGATCCTGAACAGCAAGCCCTGTGGAATCAAATATAGTTATATCCTCATCTGACTGCCTTCCCTTTTTTATTCCGGCAACAACCTCACCAAGTTCAGCGTGAATATCGGATTGTGAAATCGCTCCTTTTGACAGGGGGACATTGATCTCTCCTGAATGCGATGCCTGTATAATATCATCAACGATTATCTTTGACCTATTGAGCAAAGCGGATTCCAGTTCCTGTTTACCCATGGCATCAGCACCTATGGCATTGATATGAGTGCCTTCATGAACCCACTCCGACATGACAACTGGCTCTCTTACAGGAGTTGTTGTCACCAGAACATCACAATCACATACTTCCTTGATGCTATCTTTACGTGTGAAATCACAGTTGACCACTTTTTGCATATCCTTTACAAAAGATTGACAATGGGTGATATTCCGGGAGGTAATCTTCACTTCTTCAATATCCATTACCTCGGATAGTGCAAGTAACTGGGTACGGGCCTGTTCCCCTGTGCCAACCATACCTACAACGTGAGAATCCGGGCGTGCAAGGTATTTTGCAGCAACTCCACCGGCTGCACCCGTCCTCATATCAGTGATGTGAGTACCGTCCATTATGGCAAGTGGAGCACCTGTCTCTGTGGAATTAAGAACAATAACAGCCATAACGGTTGGAAGCCCTTTTTCCCTGTTATCAGGATGCACATTGACGATCTTAACGCCTGCGATATCCTGCTCCTCCATGAACGATGGCATTGTACGCAAATCACCATTATGCTCATTGAAATAGAGATACGATTTTGGAGGCATCTGCACTTTCTTCAGTCCGTGTTCCCTGAAACCATTTTCCACTGCAGATAAAGTTAAAGGCATATTAATAACAGTTTTAACGTCTGATTGTTCAAGCCATAGGATATCCATTGAAACACCACTCCTTGACATTTATTAAATATGTTTAGATTGATAGGATAAAATCCTATTCTTTTTTGGCTAAATGAATATACATAATTATATATTAGTACTGGCTTAATATAATGTGTGACCGGACAAAAGACCAGTGAAGCATCAAAGAAGGAAATATCGGACCTGATAAGAATAGCTGATGAACTCCTGGAATTGCTGGAAGATAAAATTGCAACCAGTGACCATGATTATCAAAAGAATCGGAATGAGTTTATTTCAGATTATGGAAAATGGTACACCAGATGTTTGCCCATCGTAAGAAGTATGCTTCCCGATAAAGCATCCAGATTTGAGAGTCTATATCATACAAATAACCGTTCAGGAACAAATGAATATACCTATACCATACAGGATTACATCCAGGGGGTATATTTTAAGGATAAGCCAAAAAGTTATACGGACGGAATAACTACTAAGAGGCTGAAAGAACAGTTATCGATCCTGGAACAGGCTACTTCAAGGATAACCGATTTCTCCTTTGAGATTGAGCGATTTGTCAAGATAAATCCCATGTCCACACAACCCTCATCCTCAATATCAGAGCAGGAAAAAATGATGGATATCGATTTTTCTGATGAGCATTATAATTCACTAAGGGCAGAGATTAATTCATGTTTCAAGCGTGGATTATTTGTGGCAACTTTTTTGCTTTCAAAAGAATTGATCAGAAATCTGTTGATAGACATTATAAGAACCAATTTCCACCCAATATCCGACGAAGAGATATCTCTTTATTATGACTTCCAGAATAACACGCATAAAGGGATCAAGCAATTAGTTAATGTATTGGCGGAACGAAAAGAGGAAATCGATATCAATCCAGAGGCGATCGATCAACTTATAGAAATGCTTGCAGCTATTGATCCAAAAATAAAACCCGGTTCACATTCATTCAAACCAATTCACACTCATGAGGATATAGAAAATTACAGACTTGGAGAGACCGTGGAATTACTGAATGATGTCTTAGAATTCATGAAAAAGTAAACCAGGGAAAAGGAAGTATTTTTACTTTTACAATGCCCCTTTGCAAATAGTACTGCTTATACAAATGTATAAGTAATACAAACTAAAAGATACAAAGGGGGTTAATATGAATATCTTATACATTTTTGCACATCCGGAACCAAAGTCTTTCAATTCAGCCATGAAAGAGATGGCCATTAGAACACTGAAGGACAAAGGAAACAATGTACGGCTTTCTGACCTGTACGTAATGGATTTCAAACCAGTACTTGATAAAAATGATTTTTTGCAACGCAAGAAAACAGACTCATTCAACCCATTCCTTGAACAAATGACAGCAAGCAAGGAAGGCACTTTCTCCGAAGACATAATGACCGAGATGGAAAAAATAAAATGGGCTGATGTCCTGATATTCCAGTTCCCAATATTTTTCACAGGAATGCCAGCAATAATGAAAGGCTGGATAGACAGGGTCTTTGCAGCAGGTTTTGCCTTCAGCCCGATAAAAGACAGGGTCTATGAGAACGGATTGCTGAAAGGCAAGAAAGTAATGATGACAATAAGTACCGGTGCAGAAGAAGAATGGTATTCCAGTGCAGGGAAACACGGAGATATCCATGAATTACTAAAATACATCAACCACTGTACATTTGAGTATGTGGGAATGGAGGTACTGGATATGCATCTGACTTTCGCTGCGGGAAAAATGTCTTCAGAAAGGGTAGGTGAAGAATTAGCCAGATACATGGAAAAATTAAACCTGCTTTTCCCGGATTCATAAACTCAGATACTAATCTCAAAAAAGCTAAAGCTACTCGGAATTGAGCTTCAGTAGCTTAGCTTCAAACAAATTCGTAGTTTAAGCAAGACATTTATGTATGGAGTAACATTGAGGTTATGGGGTTAAAGAGGGAGTTTATGAAAACCAACAATAATACTTTGTTAGGCATCCTTGTCTTACTTACTATTGTAATTGTAACGATTGTAACATTTTCCCTTGGCTGTGCTGAAACTCCGGTTGTGCCAGACAATGAGACAGAAACCGATGTACAGGCCAATGGTGATTATGTATACAATGATGCAGTTGTTGAAGATACCGAGATACTGATCCTTGAATCATTTCCGGTTCAGGTCCATGTGATAGCAACCGGATATCTTCCGGATGGTTGTACGCAGATATATGAGAAGAATATTGATTTTAATGATGAGGAAAATACCTTCACCGTTAACATAATAACAAGAAGACCTGCAGATGAAATGTGCACAGAAGCAATTGTACCATTTGAAAATACAATTCCTCTGAATGTTTATGGCCTTGAAAAAGGAACATACATCGTTGATGTAAATGGAATCAGGAATGAGTTTGAACTGCAGACCGACAATATCATTCCTGAATGATATCTTTTTTAATTTCTAACTATTATTTTTTTGCTGATGATAACGTTTCCACATCCTTTATACAACTCAAAAGGTCTTCTTTTGAGAACAGTCCCTTTTGGATAATACCATATACGTTTTTATTAAGGAATTCCATTTCTTCAGACTCCATGTCTTTTGCAGTACATACTATCAAAGGAATTTGTATGGTCCGATGATCAGCTTTCAAAGTAGATATTACATCAAAACCAGTAATATCAGGCATCATAAGGTCAACTATTAATACATCGGGACTGCTTTCAAATGCTTTTTCAATTCCTTCCCTACCGCCGGAAGCAGTAATCACATCATATCCTGCATTCTTTATCACTTCAGAAAGTATATCCACAACCAGAGGATCATCATCTATAACGAGTACCTTTGATGATTTTCCCTCTGACTTTTTCAGCAAATCTGAAAGTACCTGAAGAAGCCGATTGCTATCAATAGGCTTTGTTAAGTGATCAACAACACCTACAACCACCCCCACATCTTTTTCACCAAGCGACGATAATACAAGTACAGGGATTGAAGAGGTATAATTGTTATTCTTCAGATGCTCCAGAACCCCAGTTCCATCCATTCCCGGCAAATTAAGATCAAGAGTTATTGCAAAAGGATGGATCTTTTTTGCAATTTCAAGGGCTTTTGCACCATCTTCAACAAGTACCACACGGTATCCCGCCTTGTTCAACATAACACTCAGTAGTTCCCTTGAGTGGACATCGTCCTCTACTACAAGTATAAGCGGCTCAGAACCTGTGGAACCTTTTGGATTCAAAATAACAAAACCCTCTTCAGAAGATAAAGATGTATCATTCAAAGATGCGTCACTAATAGAAACTGATCCAAGGCTTAGATCTTTGATTTCATGATTGATCGGCACAGAGAAAAAGAAGGTAGAACCCTCTCCAGGCGCACTTTCCACACCGATATTTCCACCATGCAATTCCAGAAGATTCTTTACAAGAGCAAGACCCAGACCTGTCCCTTCATATTTGCGATTGCTGGCTGAGTCTATTTGTACAAAAGGCTGGAAAAGTTTTTCCTGATCATCTCTGGATATGCCTATGCCACTATCTTTTATACTGACATTGAGCATATTGTCCTTTGTTGAAACATTGACCTGAACTACACCATTTTCAGGAGAGAATTTTATTGCATTGCCAATGATATTGTAAAGTACCTGTTTCAATTTGCTTCTGTCAGCATTTATTACAATGTTCTTAGGCTCCACCTCAAAGTCCAGTAAAATGTCTTTTTTTGCAGCCAGTGGTTTCATCATAAAATGAATGTCTGAGATCATATCTGCAAAATCAAATATCTCATAAAACAGTTCCATCTTACCGGCTTCTATCTTGGAAATATCAAGTATGTCATTGATGAGATTAAGGAGATGTTTTCCACTGGAGGATATATTTGACATGAAGCGGCTCTGCTTTTCATTCAGATCACCAAAGTTACCATCCAGCAGCAAGTCTGAAAACCCTATAACAGAATTCAATGGAGTACGCAATTCATGACTCATAGTAGCAAGGAACTCACTCTTGGTACGGTTTGCAGTTTCAGCATGTATTTTCTGATCTAAAAGCTCGTTCTCGGTTTCCTTGATTTTGCTTATATCAAAGAAACTTTCAATGAGTAGCTCATGTCCGCCCAGTTTCACGATCTGAACAGACTTCAGAATTGGAACTGTTCTTCCATCTGACCTCATCACCGTCTTCTCAGACCTATCAATTACTTTATTGAGGTCACTTATCGGACAATTGCCTTTTTCTGTCGGACATACAAAATTATGACATACCCTTCCCAGAACGTCTTTCTTTTTGAAACCGACAATGTCCAGAGCAGTAGGATTAATATCAACTATTTCATGGCTATGTGCATCTACAACCATCACGCCACAATTTATGTTATCAAGGATCAGGCTCATTCTCTCTTTATTTTCCTGTTCCAGCCGTTCTATTTCCTTTCTTTCTGTAATGTCCCGAATTAGTAGCTGGATCAAATTATTCTCTGTATCAACAACTGTGGCAGTAATCTCCACATTCATGAAAGTGCCATCGGGTTTTTTCACTTCTACATCACATTTATTAAAAGTGTCTTTTAAGGCACCTTTTATTAATTCATGTATTGAATGTTGTTTATCCTCAATAACAAGGCCAAGTATGGATTTGCCAATTAGTTCATCATCTGATTCACATATCAACTTACAAGCTTTATCGTTCAAATCCTGAATAATCTCATCCTTTACAATAAAAATAGCATCATTGGAGTGTTCAAAAAGCAATCTGTACCTGTGATCTTTTTCCTGAAGAACATCTTCAGCCATTTTTCTTTCAGAGATATCCCTGAAACTCAGGATACGGCCAACAACCTTCTCATCTTGCATCAGAGGGAAGGATGCAACTTCAAAAAACGTGTTATCCCTAAATTCTGCTATACTGAATGTCCTTTTTGCAGACATATGATTTTTACGCAGACTTTCAAGCATATCCTCATGATCCACCATCCTGTCCTTCAAGTGATCAATTAGCTTAAGCCCATTCTTTTCTTTGAGAATTTGTTCAGGAATATCCCATATCCTTATGAATTTAGAATTGAAGTGTGTGATCCTGTAGTTCTCATCAATTACGATCACACCTTCTGAAGAGGACTCGATGATCGAGGACAAAAGGTTTTCTCTCTCATCCAGCCTCTCCATGAGATGATTAATACTGGACCCCAAAGAAGCTATCTCATCATTGCCTGAAACAGGTATTTTACCTGAGCTTGAATAATCGATTTTTGCAGCATCTACATCCCTTGTGAGGAAGGATAATCTGGACAGTATGGAATTTTCTAGAAATACAGTGCTTACGACACCATACAGGAAACCTATAAAAATGATAATATAAAGGAAATAGGCAAACGTGCTCCTGGCTTTTTGGTATATTATGCGAGGTGTTGAAATTTCCAGCAACAATGCAGGTTCTCCATAGACATCATCCAGAACATTATAACCCAGTATATTATGTTCACTGACTGGCTGAATGTAAACAGATTCCTGATCTTCTCCTATAGATTCAATCACATTCTTTGTTTCAGGTGCAAGCTCTGAACCCTGAAGCAGATAGTAATTCAGAGGTATTTTATGGACATCGGAAAAATAAGTAACCATACCAGAATCAAAGAATGTGCCAGCTATGACAGTACCTTTGGAAATGGTATTTGTAGGAGATTCCTTTATAGAACGTGATGCAAAGATCATTGGACCTTCTGATAGCATTACAATACCGGAAGGTGCATAATTATTATCAGATGATGGCATCATCGGATTTTCTTCAGATAGAATATCGATCAGGTCCTGCGGGAAGGGAATCTCTTCATCTGTATATTGATCATATGCTTTTTTGTAGACAATTTTTCCGGAAGCATCCTGAAAAACGATTAGATTCAAATATAATTCCTTAAAATTATCATTCGCCAGATTTGACTCTATGTATTCCAAATTATTATTCAGGATAAATTCATTGGTGTCAGACCCCGTAGCCCAGTTTTGGACAATTATTTCCCGGGTATATTTTAAATTATCAACGAAATCAAGAGCTTTAGCCATGTCGTCAGTGACATCTTTGCGCTCAATATCCTCAAAGCTCTGAAATATGATTGAACCTGCGCTTATGTATAGTGTCAATAACAGAAAAAACAGAGTGAAACTAAAAACAATTAAAGTTTTGGAGCGCAGTTTCATATCCTACTCTAATCCGTTTTTTGGTTTAGTAGTTAGTTCGACGCTTCCAGATGATATTTTATTTTTTCCTTGAAACTGTGAATATCGATAGGCTTGGAGATATAATCTATACACCCGGCTGCAATGAACCTTTCATCGTCTCCGCGCATAGAATGTGCGGTTAAGGCTATTACAGGGACATCTTTTGTACTTCCATTATCCTTTAAGCGTGAAAGCACTTCCAATCCATCCATTTTAGGTAATTGTATATCCAGAAGAATCAGATCGAACTGATTATCCTTTACTTTTTCCAGAGCTATGAAACCATCCTCTGCAGGAGTGACCTTATACCCATATGACTCCAGAAGGTCTACAGTAAGTTCCATATTTACAGGATTATCTTCTATTACAAGTATATGTGACATTTTTTCCCTCAGATTATTTTAATCTCACTTTCCACCTAACATGCAACAAGCCTATGAGTAGCTATACGAAGAATACCACTGCCTGTTTCAAGTTATACTAAACATGGAGATAAATTTAATAAATATAATAAATGAATGATAATATTGTAGTTATTTACTATATAAAAGAGTATCGCACACATACAATCACTGTTAACATAATAGAATAATGTGCATGATATTAATCTGTAAAAACAGTAAATAGATATAAATATTAAACATCTGGAAGCCATA
>DAZF01000025.1 GCA_002507205.1 Methanolobus sp. UBA32
ATATACAGTAGAAGGATATAACAGTATATTTAGACATTTTCTGGCAAGGTTAAGAAGAAAGTCTAAATGCTATACAAAGAGTCTTGAAATGTTGCGATACTCTGTCCTACTGTTAATGAAGTACAGAAATAAAGAAATAGCGATGTTTAATTAACAATGCCTTGGTTTTTTATGAAATTATTAACTGGCAGGATAATCCTGCCAATTCATGTTCTTTTGTTCTTACTTGTTCTGTAATTTAATACGCTGAGCCAGTATACATTTGCCTTCCCGATGACCACCCAACGGATTAAAAGTGGTTCCCAGGGAATTCATACATCTGGCCATAACTGCGGCACCACGCGCAAGACCATCATCAACGAATACGACATTCTCATCGATCTTGTGGTTGATACCAAGTTCATGCAGGTATTTCAGTATGAGTTTTGGCTTGTTACCTGTTATACCAGCCCTGCCGGTGACACCTATTGCAGTGTCCTCATAGACAAGACCCTCATCCTGTGCCACTTTGACAAGGCGTTGCACTACGCGTCCCATGACCTCATCGATAACAGCAAACAGGAGCTTCATATTGTGTTTTTCATATATCTCAGCACCAAGTGCTGCTAGTTTGTCCATGTCAGAACCATTGTCCCCTACATCACAACCAATGAGCACTACGTTTATAGCGTCTGCTGCTTCAGAGTTCACAGGAACACTACCATATCGTTTGCGGCCTTTAGGTACCTTCTCGATGATAATGTAGTTCAATATCTTCTCGGCATATTCGTGAATGGTCTTTCCCTTCAGTCTAAGCGCAAGACCGTCAAGTGACTTGTCATCGGAAATATCAAGTGCTGTACCCTTTTTGGAATCAACCTGACCAGTCCCCTTGATAATAGCATCAGGAATCGCACCGGCATAACCACAGAAGTTACCGATGGTCTTTGCATAGGGAAGATCAGGACTGATTATCCTTCCGTCAAGTGTGGTACCAAAATCCATGGAAATGCATGGGTTGCGGAAATCCACATCCACCCATTTGGCACCTTCCTTGATTCCTGCTGTTGCAAGTTCTCCTTCCATTTCGTTGGCAACTATCTCAACACCTGTTGCACCGGTCGGAGGAGTCACACTTGCCACTGCGCCATCGAATATAACTTTTTCAAGTTTGGAATATTTCTGGAACCTGTCAGGGATATTCGAGATGGACATAGGAGGAGTCATACGGTTTGGAGGCACGCCTGCCATCAGGCAGCCGTCTGCCAGTGCCTTGATGAACTCACCTACTTCATCAGGAGAATCAAAACCTGCGACGACACCTGTTGACCTGACAACGAAATGAACATCTGTCTTGATGTCAAGATTTGCCTCTTTCACTGCTCCAAGAAGGGTATTCTTCACCAGCTCTGCGACTGACTCCCTTGTCAGTTCGACACCGTTCAGCGTCATTCCAAACACCTCTTCCCCGGGTTTTGGAGGACGGACATCCCTTGTCATACTAACTGTTTTTTTAACGAGCCTGGTCTTACCGTCTTCCAGATTCGTCGCTGTCAGAATGCATTTGGTAGTTGTATTACCAACTTCCACAGATGCCACGATAAAATATGATTTGGATTTGTCTTTAAGATCGAGTAAACGAACTGAAGGACTTTCTGCGATTCTTGGTTTATATGACATTTCTATCCCTCACATATAAGGCTGAAGTTTCTGGACAATGTTCTGTTTAGGAACAGCACCTATTAGCTTGTCAACGAATTTTCCTTCTTTGAAGATAAGCATTGCAGGAATGCTGGTTATTCCAAATTTAACTGCTGTCATTTTATCATCATCTACATTCAACTTGCCAAAAACAACTTTCCCCTGCATCTCTGTAGCCATTTCATCGAGAACAGGAGAGAGCATACGGCAAGGTCCGCACCAAGGTGCCCAGCAGTCAACCAGCACTAAAGAGTATTTTGATACGAACTCATCAAAAGAAGCATCTGTAATTGTGACAGGACTTGAAGGATACTGTTTTTGCTCCAGAGATTGTTTCAGTTCCTGCATCCTTTTTTGCTTGATAGATTCTAACTCATCCATTGAATTCACCCTTTTGATTAGTATTATTGTTTACAGATATTTAACTGTAAACATGATTTAATACATCTATCGGATTTTCTTCTTAGTATCTGTTGTTAACACATTTAATTGTTTGTATGGTTGTGTGATTACTCCGCAATACCCGTGGCATCAGCAAACACCGGGAAAAATACATAAACATTATAATGCTAGATTAGCAGGGATAATAATGGCAAAATGGACACTTGAGAATCTGCTAGGAACTGAACCGCAGGAGTTTGAAATACTGCTCTCAAGGCTTTTTTCGAATATGGGATACAGGACAGAGCTTACCCAATACTCCAGGGACAGGGGAGTTGACATCGTTATAAAGATAGAGAATTTCGGGCTCACACACACGTGGCTGGTCCAGGCAAAGAGATATTCAGGGTCTGTCGGGGTCAAAGAAGTAAGGGAATACAGCAGTCTCAGGTACAGGGATCGGGTGGATGGCGTGATCATAGCTGCAACCTCATCGTTCACAAAGGAAGCAATGGAGGAAGCAGCAGAACATAATCTTAAACTTATAGACGGAAACCTGCTTGTGGAGATGCTCAACTACTATTTACCGGACGGATCCACTGAAGTAGCAGATGCAGGAAAACACACCGACAAGTCTTCTGAAGAAATTGGTGGCGGAGCAATCCTCAAAAGAGGAGAAAATATCCTTGCAAACCAGATCGTGACAATAGGTAATGAAAAGTTCACCATCACCCTTACAAACAGGAACATATTCCTCAAAAAGGAAAGTTCGGGCTTCTTCTCAAAGAGTTCAGATATTGAAGAGCGGATCGAAGTAAAAGAGATATTGGGCATACATACCGAGCCAAACAGGCTCATACTGATAACTGGGAATAAGAGCCTTAAAATGTATCCGATGAGTTCCAGAAGGCTTTCAGAGCTTATTGAGATATTCGAGAATCTTCGCCCCGAATACCTGAAAGGCGAACACCTGAATCTTTCCTCAAGAAACGGGACGCAACTAACGATACTTACAAACAAGCGCATCATTGTTTCCGATATTTCAGGGGAGATTCAGAAGGAGATCAACCACAAGAAGATCGTTGGCGTTGAACTGAAAGGCGGTTTCCTCAAGAAAGACCAGTTAATAGTATCAGAGAATTCCAATTCTGTGACAAAACACCACCTTGATGTTGATAATCCCCTTCATTGGAAGGATATGATAGAACAGTGCGTAAGAACATGCTGATTTTCTTACTACACTTCACAAGCGTGAAGCCTATATAACTGATGCATCAAATGGATATAATCAGGAGAAATCAAACAATGGTTACAGAAACAATTAAGATAGAAGGTATGATGTGCGGACACTGCCAGGCAAATGTTGAAAAATCCATTGCTGCAATTACCGGTGTCAGTGAAGTGAAGGTCGACCTTGCGGCAAAGCAGGCGACGGTTACCTTTGATGATTCCGTTGCAAACCTTGATGCTATCAAGGCAGCTGTAGCAGATGCAGGTTACACTGTTGTAGCCTGAAGTAGTGAAATATACTCGGAAATATACCCTTTTCTTTTACTTTTTCCAACAACATGAAAGCAGATATCAAAGTCTATGGCATGACATGCATGCATTGTCATAAGCGTGTGACTGATGCAATATCAGCCCTCGATGGTGTGAATTCTGTTGAAGTCAGCCTTGAGGATGAAAGAGCATCCGTGGAGTTCGATGCTGACAGGATTGTCCTTGAGGAGATCAAAAAGGCAGTTACCGACGCAGGATATGAAGTTGGTGAAGATGCCTGTCAGCTTCCTGATGAAGGAGAGGCTGCATGTCCAATAATAATTGATGACGTGGAACCGGAAGAAAGCAAACCGGAACCAGGAACTGTTAAGGACATTGCCTTCAAGGTTTCAGGAATGCAATGTTCTGCCTGCGCACAGAACATCGAAAAAGCCCTGAATAAACAGGAGGGAGTAATATCGGCTTCAGTGAACCTGCCTATGGAAAGGGCTTCTGTCAGCTATGATCCTGCACTCATAAACCCTGATGAGATGGAAAATATCATTGATTCCATCGGCTATCATGTTGTAAAGGACAGGATAGTCCTTGAGATCGGTGGAATGAAATGTGCCGCCTGTTCCCAGAACGTTGAGAAGGTGCTCAAGAGACTGAAAGGTGTCAGCTCAGCAAGTGTCAATATCACCACAGGAAGGGCACAGGTAGAGTATAATTCATCCCTTGTCTCAATAGATGAGATAAGAAAAGCCGTGGATGGTATCGGATATTCTGCATCCCTTCCTGCTGACAGGAAGGAATCAGAAGACAGGGAAAGGAAGGAAAGGGAACAGGAGATCAGACAGCAGAGGAATAACCTGCTTATTTCTATTGCAGTCCTTATCCCGATAATGCTTGGGAATATGAGAATGATGTTCCCGGGTTTGTTCGGATTCGCACCAGCCTTGCTTTCCGACAGGAACGTACTGTTCCTGCTGGCAACCATAGTGATGGTTTTCCCCGGAAGACAGTTCTTCATTGGAACATACCGTGGTCTGAGACATGGCGTCACCGACATGAACCTGCTGATAGCCACCGGTACCGGGGCGGCTTACGTTATCAGTATTGCAGCAAGTTATCTTAATCTCGGTCCCGGCTACGAACATGTGTATTACGACACAGCAGTGATGCTTATCACTTTCATCGTTTTCGGAAGATACCTGGAAGCGAGGGCAAAGGGGAGAACATCCGAATCCATCAAGAAACTCATCGGTCTTCAGGCAAAGACCGCACGCATCATCGTTGCCGGTGAAGAGAAAGAAGTGCCTGTGGAAGATGTACAGGTAGATGATATAGTCTTTGTAAGACCGGGAGAAAAGGCACCTGTGGATGGTGTTATTGTCGAGGGCTCTTCTGCCATGGACGAGTCAATGATAACAGGTGAGAGCATACCTGTGGAAAAGAACGTCGGCGATATGGTCATCGGTTCCACGCTTAACAAATCAGGAGCACTGAAATTCAAGGCCACTAACGTTGGTGCTGATACCGCCCTTGCAAGGATAATCGAACTCGTGGAAAATGCCCAGAATTCCAAGGCACCCATACAGCGTATCGCTGATGTGGTTGCCGGTCATTTCATTCTTGTAGTACATGTTATCGCACTTGCAGCATTCTTCTTCTGGTACTTCATCGGGTATGAGAGATTCGATGTTGCACTGCATTCAGGAATAGCAAGTCCGTTCCTGTTCTCTTTGCTTATTTCCATCACAATTCTTGTGATATCATGTCCATGTGCTGTGGGACTTGCGACACCTGCTGCTATTATGGTTGGTACTGGAAAGGGAGCTGAGAACGGCATTCTCATAAAAGGTGGTGAAGCCCTTGAGAGAACACTGAAGATAGACACCATTGTGTTCGACAAGACAGGAACTCTCACAAAAGGCAAACCTGAGCTTACAGATATTGTACTGACTGCCGGTCATGACGAAGAAGAAATACTTGCAATTGCTGCAAGTGCTGAGAAAGGCTCCGAGCATCCCCTTGGAGAAGCCATTGTGAAGGCTGCCGGGGAAAATAAACTGGAAATAAGCAATGTAGATAATTTCAACTCCATTGCAGGACATGGTGTTGAAGCCACTATCAATGGCAATCGGATACTTCTGGGAACCCGTAAGCTCATGGAGGACAATGATATTGACATCTCATCGCTCACTGAAAACATGGAAAATCTTGAAGCACAAGGTAAGACTGCCATGATAGTTGCAAAGGAAGGGCAGGCCATCGGTCTGGTTGCTGTTGCTGACACCCTTAAGGAAAACTCCAAAGAAGCCATTGAAAAGCTACAGAGTATGGACATTGAGGTTGTGATGATAACCGGAGACAACCGCAGGACAGCAGATGCCATTGCATCCCAGCTTGGTATCAGGAGAGTGCTGTCAGAAGTACTCCCCGGGGACAAGGCTTCAGAGATCAGGAAGCTTCAGGAAGAAGGCAGGATCGTCGCAATGGTAGGGGATGGAATCAACGATGCACCAGCACTCACCCAATCCGACATTGGAATAGCAATGGGAGCAGGAACCGATGTTGCAATGGAATCCGCACAAATTGTATTGATAAAGAACGACCTGCGGGATGTACTTGCATCCATAAGGTTGAGCCGCCTGACCATGAACAAGATCAAGCAGAACATTTTCTGGGCATTCGGATACAACAGCATTGGCATTCCGCTTGCAGCCGGGATACTGTATCCGTTCATCACAAAGATAGTGATAAGTCCCGAACTGGCCGCAGCCTTCATGGCAATGAGTTCCGTATCTGTCACAACCAATTCCCTGCTGATGAAACGCAGCAGAATAAAATAAAGGAGATACTGACATGGATAAAGTTTCAGGGAACAATACTGGAAAATACGCACTAATCGCAAGCATAGTCTCTTCACTTATCCTTGTTATCATTTTTGCAATACTTTCTTTCATGGTGAACAGTGCCAGAACAGTGCCACTGTACAGTCAGGTGGATATCATTGCAGGTATGGTCTTTGTGTTCATTCTAAGCATGATAGTATCGGCTTCTGTGTGGCCGGGAATTATTGAGAAAAGAGCAAAGAACAACTCTAAATAAAAATGATCTGAGGAAAACTCATTCCTCCAGATCCACATGAGGATTGATATCGCATCCCGTACATGGCAGGCACATCGTATCAAAAGTATCGGCACGCAGGCCATACTCGTCCAATTTCTCTTTCAGGAAACGGTTGAGATGCAGCAACCTTTCTGCTGATGGTCTCTCTATTATTACCTCACCCTCGCGCAATGGATGTCTTGCGGCTGCCCTGAGAATTGGTACAACTCCTATGGATACGAGTTCTTCAATACCTTTCTCAACGGACTCATCAGTTTCACCAAGACCGATTATGAAATTGGAGCAGACCTTGTTCTTTCCGAATATCTCAACGCCTTGCCTCAGTGAATCAAGCAGGAATTCAAGGTCCTGATCAGGACAGACCTTTGCGTGAATCTCACGGTCCATGGTCTCAACATTGTATTTTAGCTCGCTCGCACCAGCAGCCTTGAGCCTGCGGGTGGAATCTTCTGTAGGATATACTGAAACACCGATGGGAATATTGTATGTCTCCCTGAGCCTGCGAATGAGTTCTTCAGCCCGGTCAACCTCGTCCTCTGCGGATACTTCAACGCCTGATGTAATGGAGATTGCTTTCATTCTGCCGGTACTGTTGGCCTCTTCAATCATCTTCAGCATCTTATCCATTGTCTTGACCTTGCCGCCGAGTTTTGGGACAGGGCAGAACTTACAGTCAAAGATACATTTCTCACACATGGTGATGAAAGCCTGGTCCGGGCAGTGAATGAGTTCTTCTTCAATACTGCCTCTTGCGATCTCAACACCGTCCTTTCTTATCACAAGTTCCCCATCTTCCATTTCTGCATTCAGTGGAGATTCTTTTTTGACAGCTAGACGCACACGGTGCCCTCCTGAGTTAAAGAAGAAAGCAACATTGCCGGCTCCCGGTCCGGCTGTAGGAATGGTTAACCAATGAATGAGAGCAGGGTCCATGTTTACGGAACCTGTCGAGATGAGCTGTGCTTTGGTTTCTGGTTTCATGAATTCTCCGTTACCAAATGTATGGCCGTTTTTAGTAATATACCTATACAGGCTATTTTTGCCGGGAATACTTTATTGTTTCCCCAAACTCATCCAGACCACGGCGGTCGATGACATCGCCAAGCCTTTCCCCTTCAAGAGCATTTTCACGATAATAGTCAATGGTCTTTTCAAGGATATTAAATACAACTTCCTCGTTGTCTGTTCGAAGGAACATGTCGCCCATACGTGGCCTTTTACCCACCTTGCCACCAACAAATATCGTAAAGCCCTGAGCCTTTGTTTGCATGGCATCTTTGCGGCAGGCTGAAACACATAAACCGCATGCTACACATTTATTCATATCCAGATATAAGCTGCCGTTCTCTATTGTTATGGCAGACATCTCACAGGCTTTCTCGCACAGCCTGCACATGACACAGTTTTCCTCTATAAATAGCGGTTCTAAAAAACCCATGATACCAAAATCGTTTTCCTGTACTTTCAAACAGGATGCAGGACAACCTGTGACTGCTATTTTGAATTTGTAAGGAACCGGTTTTGCAAAGTAGAGCTCGTCTATTTTTTCGCATATACCCTGACAGTCGATAAGACCCCGTTTGCATACCCTGTTCCCCTGACATGCAACAACGGCTCTTATCTTCTTTCCTGATGCTCCGGGACCGATGTCTGCAGACATCATCTGCTCACTGGCATCCCCGGTATTATCTAAATGGATGAACGGAATCTCGATTCCCTGACGTGAGGTTATGTGCACATACCCTTTGCCGTGCTGGTCCGCAGCATCAGCTACCGCCCGGAGATAGTCTGATGTCACATTACCGCCTGCTGCATGTAAGCGCATGGAGAAGTAGTCGTCCTGCCTCTGGGAAAGAAAACCTTTGTCCTTGAGCAGGTCTTTGTCTGTATTTTTTGCCATTTGGGTCACTTTCTGTTCCAGTTGATATGGAATTTACTTGAAACGCATGTAAATAGTGAAGGGAGATGAAGGCTCTAATATTGCACGAGATATTGTAAAAACGTTTTGGAAAATATCAAATCAATACTAATATACAATGAATAATCATTACCATGCGAACCTTCATTATTATTTGATTCAATTTTTGTTTTATACCATAAGAACAATGTAGCATTCCTAACAAGGACATCCGTGATCCTGGGAGATTGAGATGCCTATTGATCCTATATGTAAGAAAATAGTCCCCGAGGACACTCCGTGTAATACAGAATACGGAGGAAAAAGGTACCATTTTTGTTCAGACTGGTGCCAGGTTAAATTCGAGCACCTTGAAAAAAGCGTTATCAGAATGAAGAGATCCATCCCTGAAAAAGAGCGCATATCTTTTGGAAAACTCAGGAAAGATATAATCAAGCCAGGAATCTGTACCTTATGTGGAGCCTGTTCAGCAACCTGTGAATCCATAGCTATCAAAAACGATCAGCCTACTCTTGTTGATAAATGTACAGCATGTGGTGTGTGTTATAACCAGTGCCCCCGAACTATTACCACTGAGGAAGGATTGATCGGAAAACTGCGGAATGCTTACAGTGCACGCTCGGCTATGCCTGACATAAAAGGCCAGGACGGAGGAGTTGTAACTTCGATGCTTGCCTATGCTCTTGAAGAAGGACTTATTGACTGTGCAATCGTCACTAAAAAGTCGGAAGAAGAGCCATGGAAACCAGTGCCCATGATTGCAAGGACCTATGAGGACCTGCTGGAATCATCAGGTAGTATGTACAGCCACAGCATGACGATGAGTGCATTGATGAGCGCCATCAAACAGGGTTTGAGAAGTATCGCTTTTGTGGGTCCAAGCTGCAATATCGATGCGGTTACCAAGATGCAAAAGAGCCCATATGGTTTTTTGAATCTCTTCATGAGAGCAAATATATTAAAAATGGGACTTTTCTGCATGGATACATTCTATTACGAGGGAATTAAGGATTTTGTGGAAAGTAAGAACATTCGCCTTGAAGACATAGAATCCATGAAGATCCGCAAAGGCCAGTTCGAGTTCCATACCCCTGAAGAACTAAAGGTATATCCACTCCATGAGCTGGACATGCACAGGAGCAGTTCATGTAAATTCTGCACGGATATGGCTTCTGAGAATGCCGATATATCTTTTGGCGGTGTTGGTACGCCACAGGGATGGACTACGGTCATTGCCCGCTCCGGCCTGGGATACGAGTTGTACAATGAAGCTGTGGATAATGGATATATTGATTCACACCTGCTGGAAGAGAAAGAGATGAAGGGTGCTCTGAATCTTGCAAAGATGAAGAAGATCCAGATGTATTCACTCAACCGCAGGCAGAATATTTGAGAGGCATAATGCAAAAACCTCTTCATTTTTAAGCAAAGTCGCACAATATCCTTTCATGACATTCTATGATTACGTCCACGGTTACTCCGAAAGAGAATCTGTCCGTCTCAGCGACCAGGCAAACACACTGGAAGAACTCCTGCACAGCGATACAAAATACCCCGCAGGCAGTAAAGTGCTTGAGGCCGGATGTGGTATAGGTGCACAGACAGTCATCCTTTCAAAGAACAGCCCCCAGGCACAGATAACATCCATTGATATATCAGAGGACTCCTTGAACAAAGCTAAAGAACGTACCGCAAAAGAGGGAGTTACAAATGTGGACTTTCGTGTGGAAAGCATCTTCGACCTCCCATTTGAGAATGAGAGTTTTGACCACGTTTTTGTCTGCTTCGTGCTCGAGCACCTCAAAGAACCAGTTCAGGCTCTTGCAAACCTGCGCAAAGTGCTCAAAAAAGGCGGCACCATCACAGTAATAGAAGGCGACCACGGCTCATGTTTCTTCCATCCGCAGACCGAGGACGCTGTGAAAGCCTGGAACAGCCTTGTTGAAGTGCAGGCAAGGCTTGGAGGAAATTCACTTATCGGCAGGCAGGTTTATCCGCTTATCAAACAGGCAGGCTTTTCCGACATTACTGTTTCTCCCCGTATGGCCTACAGTGATTCCAGCCGTCCGCACATGGAGGAAGGTTTTGTCAGAAAGACCATCATCCCAATGGTGGAAGGTATCAGGAAGGATGCAATTGAGATGGGTATTATTGAGGCAGAGATCTTTGACAGGGGAATCGAGGATCTGCACAGGACAGCGGCGGAGTACGGGACTTTTAATTATATATTCTTTAAGGGTGTGGGGAGGAAATGAAGAAAGATAATGTTTTGATAGCATTCCTTTTCAGGAAGTCTTGATCATAAAGATTGATTCGTACTATTTTGCCAGAATTCTTCGAATTTGGCATGAAGCTCATTTGACAATGTCCTGTCATATATTTTGACCATGCCAAATATTTTATCTACAGAAAGAGGATCATTGACTTCCAATATAACCAGATCCCTGTCGATCAATACAAATCGGTGAGGAGTATCCAGAGCCTTTACTTCCAGATATTGAGAGAGATTCTGTATTAAGCTTTGATCTTCTGCAGAATCGTGCCATTCCCTGAGAGATTCAGATAGAGCCGGATTTGGATCGATCATTCTGACCTTTATTCCTTTTTTTATTAATGGAAGAAGAGTATCATGGAACATTGAAGCAAACATGTCCTTGAATTGATTGGATCCCATTGATCTTATTTTCCTTGGAACAACAACACAAATCTCGTTTTTAGCCTCATGATAAACATTCTTGATCATCTTCATGACCTCTTCGTCCCCCATTGCAGCCGACCAGAACTGCTGCTCCCCTTCTTCCCGAATACTATAGTAAGACAAGGCTTTTTTAATATCATCTATTGTCTTTCTCAATGTATCCAGTTCTCTGTGTATTTCATTTTCCTTTCTGATCAAAAAATTCTCAAACGCAATGCTTGCTTCTATTGCACGATATTTTTTTGGCCTGGAATGCTGGACTTCAACAAATCCCATATTCTCCAAATCGTCCAGAACGGAGTAGATCTTGCCCATTGGTATCTTTGACTTTTTAGAAAGTACGCTTGCATCTGTAAAGCCTTCTCTCAATATGGTCAAATAGGCTACTGCTTCATACTTGTTAAATCCGATATTCCTTAATAATTGTTCATTTTCCATGGTTGAACCACTTTTAGGTTTATTATAGAGTGAAAGCCCCATATATGAACAACTACTTAGTTGTTTATAATGATTATGTAATAATAACTCATGCTGCAGGATGCACTTACAAAATGCCATATAACAACAAGGTGTCCTTTATGAAAGAAAACACATACAAAGTCCATATATTTTTAACAATTATATTATTAATTATCAGTACCCCTATTGTCTGTTCCGCAGGAATCAATGGAATAGGAATAAACGCCATGGAAGTCACGCCACAACCAGCAGAACCGGGAGGCGATGTTACCCTTAAGATAAGGGTCACAAATGAAGGCGTGGAGAAAATTGAAGACTTTTCAGTTAAAATAGATGTGAAATATCCTTTCTATCTGAAGAGCGAAAGTAAGAATTTCGAGAACAAGAGAACATTGAGCGTTGGTTCATATGTCGATAACATCTATTATTTGACAGTTGATCCAAATGCTATTTCTGGTATATATCCAATAGAATTTGATATTTATG
Source organism: Methanolobus sp. UBA32 (assembly GCA_002507205.1). GTDB lineage: Archaea > Halobacteriota > Methanosarcinia > Methanosarcinales > Methanosarcinaceae > Methanolobus. The sequence continues at coordinate 12,237 of DAZF01000025.1, forward strand.
TCAACGATGTGGTACTTAATCCATCAGATAGTAACATTTATGTGCAAGTCGTTGGAAAACCTGACCTTACAATAAAAGCCGATGTGATTGATAATATTGCTCCCGGAGATACATTTCCTTTAAAGATATCTGTGAATAATATCGGCACGGGTGTGGCGAAGAATGTGAAAGTCATTTCTGAATCTGAAAGTATATTGATACTTGGGTCCAACATTGAACTGATCGATCAGATAATGCCGGCAGAGACATCACAAGTAGAAAGTAGTTTTATTGCAAAAAATGATCTGGACCCTGATGCACATCAATTCCCTATAACACTCAGATATATTGATGAACTGGGTGCAAATCATACGTCGACATACAATATAGGGATCAACATACTGAACCGTGCAGACATTGGCATCCAGAGTATAAAGGTAAATCCAACCCGGATTACTCCCCTCGATGAAGTTCACATAGCTGGAATTATTGAAAATACAGGAAACGGTGCTGCAGAGCAAGTGGTTGTGGAACTGGAAAATGAAGATAAAAGCTACAAGTCTTTCATTGGACAACTCAGAAGCGACGATGATTCTCCTTTCTATTTTGATATAGATCCCGGTTCTGCAGGGAAAAAGGATCTTAACATAACCATACACTATACCGATGATTTTGGTTCACATAGAATTCAGCAGTCAATACCAATGGAAGTAGAAAGACCAAAGACGAATATAATCCTGATCATCGTCCTGTTAATAGCAATAGCCATACCAGTAGCATATATAATCTTTAAGAGAAGGCGGGGTGAAAATGGAGAGCAATGATCTTAAAGTAATGTTTTTTCTGGCATACAAGAACCTCATCAAAAGCAAGATCACTTTTATGGTCATTGTTGCTGTAATGGCAATGAGTTTTCTTTCCATTACTTTTTTTGCTTCGATCATTGATGGCCTGGGGTATGAATTTGAAGAAGGGATGATACGGGGACAAACCGGGCATCTCATGATAGAACCTCAGGAAGATGATCTTTACATTTCAAACTCCGAGGATCTAGTAAAAGACATTCGGAGAATCCCAGGGGTTGTTGGCGTTGCACGAAGACTTGATGCAAGTGCGGTAGCAAGGTATGAAACAATAGAGATAGGGAACCCCGTTCTCTTTATAGAACCTGAAAATGAGAAAGATGTATCAGATTACTGGAATAGTGTTATTGTGGGGGAATATCTTTCAAAAAGAGATACGGATGAATTACTGATAGGAGCGAATCTGGTTGAATCCTATGCTGCAGAAGGAGACACCCAGAAGAGATTTGATGTGGATGTGGGAGATAAGATCACATTGAGCTTTAGCAATGGGTTCGTAAAAGAGTACAGAATAAAGGGCATATATAAAACGGGATCACGATTTGTGGATGACAAAATAATTATCAACTTCAACCAGTATCAGTTGATATTTGGTTCTACAGAAGATATTGCATCTAACATCCTGATAGCACTTCCTCAAAGAGGCATGGAAGAATCCTATACAGAACAGATCATCGATCTTGGGGTTAGTGAACAGATAAATAAATGGCAGACAAAGATGGGAGCCGTAAATCAGTTTGTAGGAAGTCTTCAGATAACAAATCAGATCACAGGCACCATCGGACTTCTAACTGCTTTTGCAACGATATATATAATAATATTCATCAATGTCACGAACAAAAGAAAGCAGATAGGGATACTCAAGGCAGTAGGCATTAAAAAGCAAATAATCCTGGGGTCGTATGTGTTACAGTCACTGGCCTACGGAATCACAGGAGTAATAATAGGAAATATAGTAATGAAGCTGTTACTTTTACTTCTGTCGATACATCCGCTTAACATGCCAATTGGACCAGTGATCCCCATTCTGACAACAGAGAGACTACTGACAACATCCGCCACACTGATACTGGCATCGGTAGTAGCCGGGTTTTTCCCCTCCAGAAAAGCAGCTGATGAGAACATACTGGATGCAATATTCGGAGGATGAACATGAAAAAAACGATAATCAATGCCAAACATATCGAAAGAGTTTATACTACAGGTGCTGTTAAGACCTACGCTCTCAGGGACATAAGTGTTGATATAAAGGAAGGCGAATTTGTTGCCATCATGGGAAAGAGCGGGAGCGGAAAAAGCACCCTATTACATCAGCTGGGACTTCTGGATAAGCCTACAAAGGGAAGTATAATCATAGACGGAAATGATGTAATAAACATTTCTGAAAAAGAAAGGACCAGGTTCAGACTCCATGAATTAGGTTATGTCTTTCAGTCATACAACCTGATACCGGAACTTACAGCTCTGGAAAATGTCTATATCACGGCAATGGCCAGGAATCTGAAAAGAGAAGAGTACGAAAAAATGGCAGAGGAGATCCTTGCTGCAGTGGGGCTTGAGGACCGGGTGTACCATTACCCTTCAGAGCTTTCCGGTGGGCAGCAACAGAGAGTGTCCATTGCAAGAGCATTGGTCAATAAACCAAAGATCCTTTTTGCAGACGAGCCAACAGCCAATCTTGATTCTGCATCCTCAGAGGATGTCATAAACCTGTTCAGGAAATTCAATGAGGAGATCGGGCAAACCATAGTAATGGTCACACATGAGAAGGATGAAGGATATAAGGCAGACCGGATTATCTGGGTCAAGGATGGATTGCTGGATACAGACAAATTGGAGAATATGTAAAATCAAAGTTACGAATGAAATTGTCGAAGTACCCACTCGTTCAATCGCCACTATACAGCGCAGCTCCCAATGCCCCAGTTATCTGCGGCTCAGCAGGCACGTAAAGTGATATTCCCAGTTCTTTTTCCAGCGCTGATTTAATGGCGGTATTCTTTGCCACGCCTCCCACAAAGGCCACATTTTGTTCTAGCTCTAACTGTCGGGCCATGACAGCAACTCTCCGGGCAATACTCTCAATGATCCCGGCTGCTATATCCTGTTTCGTAAACCCTCTCGTACGAAGTGATATAACCTCGGATTCTGCAAAAACAGTGCACATACTTGTTATACTCGCAGGTGTTTCAGAATCAAGCGCCAGACTTCCCAGATCATCTATGGGAACTTCAAGTGCCCGTGCCGTGTATTCTAAAAACTTGCCTGTGCCAGCTGCACACTTGTCATTCATTAAAAAATCAGTTACCTTGCCGTTATTTACCGAGATTACTTTGCTGTCCTGCCCACCAATATCGATTATCCCGTTAACCTCCGGGTACAGGTGATATACGCCTTTAGCATGGGTAGTGATCTCACTTATGGCCCTGTCGGCAAACTGTATGCTATTCCTTCCATAGCCTGTTGAATATACATGGTCAACATCTTTTTTGTCGATGCCCGCATGGTCGAGAACTTCGTGATATGCAATTTCGGCAGCTGACATGAAATCGAATGCTGTTAAGCGTATGGTATGAGTGATTTTCCTACCCTCTTTGACCAGGACTGCTTTTGTTGTGGCAGAACCGGCATCTATTCCAATTGAGATCATGAAAGCATCTCCATGAATGCATCCACACGAAGTCCGATCTGCTCAACATCCGAGTTACTGTAATCTGTCTCGATAAAAAGCATTGGAATTCCGGCTTTCTTCAGAGCCTGCTGTACCTTATGTTTCTCGATGTTGTATCCGTGGCAGAACTGCAAGGTATAATATACAACCCCATCTACTTTAAAATCTCTAGTAAGTTCCAGAATGTTATCTATGCGTCTGTCGTTGGGACTCATGCAGGAGCAGGGTATTTTTATGTATCTTTCGGCCAGTGCAAGCATCGGTTCCTTGTCTTCGTCTACCATGTCCCAGAACGACCTCGTGCCGGTACAGCTTTCCTCTACAACGATCACACCACCTTTGTCCTCTATTATCTCAGGTACTTTCGTGTTACCACCTGGCATTGGACAACCGGAGATCATTATCCTTGGTTTGTGTGCACCTTCAGGTTCAACGCTCTCCACTTCACAGATAAGCATCCGAAGGTGTTCCTTTAGTTCGTCGGGTGACAGGAAATACTGCTTCTGCAGGATTTTCAGCATATCGACTCCGCTTATAGGGCTTGGATCTCTCTTCCGTAGTTCATAGAGCCTGTGTAGAAGCTTTCTGGTCTCGTTGGAGGATCTGATCTCCTGTCTTAATCGTTCGGTAGTTACCTTGTTGCCTGTAAGCTGTTCCATGGCATCTCTGAACTTTTCGAGTTCAGATAAAAAGTATTTCAGAGCTTCCGGGGTGTCAGGCCTTTGAGGGAGATCAATTACGTAGGTAGGAACATAATTATCCAGCAGTTCGTACATCTTCTTCTTACTATCACATGTATTCTCGGCTACGATCATGTCTACCATAGTGAAATGAGAGCAGGATTTAATGCCTGAACATCCATCATTGATGATTGAACCAAAAGAAGATTTCACCAAAGGGCAGATGTTTCTTGGTAAATATTGTTCCGCAATAGATACGGTGTCATTCTTTCCACCGCATAGTATCATACGGTCAGCACCTGCAGCAAAGATTATCTCGTCAGGTACAAAAAGACAAAATGTACCAACTGATTTCTTCCCTGATTTCCTTTCATCTGATACCTGACGAATACGCTCAATATATGAGGCTTTGAGATTTTCAAGACTTTTAAAATAGTGCATTTTACCTTCAAGCATTGATATTTTATGCATATTAAGTCTTTTGCGGATTAGAATTAACATTAAACGTATTTAATCTCCTCAAAAATTGCAAACAATGGCCTGACATTATAGTTTCCCTTTGTTTTAATCAATAATGTTGATAGGATCCCATAGTTAATGTTATATTAATTTCTAAACAAGTAGCCAATAACAGCACGCATAATATTTGATTGTTTTATAAATAAACGATTGTATAAACAACTCAGGGATTGAATATCATGGTAAGGCTAAAATGGGAAATTAAATGGAATGGTACACAACTTGGAAAAACAAATGATTTTGTAATGATCGATGGAATCAAATATTTCAACCGTGATTTTTTGAATTTGGAATATCTAAAAGAAAACGATAAACATACAGAAGATGAAAAGGGGCAGATCAATTACTATGATATTGTAATTAATGATGAGGTCTATAAGAATGGTGCATGGTATTATGCAGATTACAAAACCCATGCAAGAGATTTTAACAAGTTTGTTGCCTTTGGCAAAGACATAAATTTGTCTGTTTGATTAAAGAATCCTTTATTGAAGGAATACTAATACCAATATCTCCTTTATTTTTTCATTTACTCCACAACTCAAGTGATTCCCGAATTTGAGCATAAATGCTTGGTTAAATTGGGTCAAATTAATATTGTATATGTCTGTAAAATTAAATATTGATTTTTTATAAGGAATGGGATACATGAAACTGCTGCTGTTCGATGTTGAGTATTTCTGGTTTGACACTCACTGTAAAACGATTGAAACCGTGGGAGATGTAGAAATCGAAGAAAGAATAGAGGATACTGCAGTTGTTTTCATCCATGCTGAAGCAGAGGATGAAGAAAGAATGAACAAGGTAATAAAAGGTGCAGTGGGAAACATCAAGTGGTATCTGAATAAAGTAAATAAGGATAAGATCGTCTTACATTCATTTGCTCACCTGTCTTCAAGCAAATCATCGCCTGAATTTGCAATGGAAGTTATCGTATCGATTGAAGAAAAACTGAAAAACAGAGGAATAAACGTTTATTCAGTGCCTTTTGGATATCTTTACCAGTTCGCCATCCATGTTAAAGGCGAATCTCTTGCAAAGGTTTTCAAAGAGATTTGAATGCCGGGTAAATACTTTTCAACAAATAATGGACTGAGACATGAAAGCCAGAGAAAGCGGAATGCCTGATGAAAATGTATGGAAAGGGTTTTTTGAACCGGACCAGATCCTTAAAATGCTGGGTTTGAATGATAAGGTCGCAGATGTGGCAGATTTTGGTAGTGGCTATGGAACCTTTACAATCCCTGTTGCAAAAATAATAAACGGAAAGGTCTGCGCTATCGACATAGAGCCGGAAATGTTAGAGATCACAGAACAAAAGGCAAAAGTGGAGAACCTAAACAATATTGAAACCGTACTCCGTGATTTCATATCAGAAGGCAGCGGTCTTGAAGATGAAAGTGTAGATTATGTCATCCTCGCTAACATTTTACACCTGGAGGAACCGGAAAGGTTGCTCAGAGAAGCTTACAGGATTCTGAGACAAAATGGAAAAGTAGTGATCATTCACTGGAACTACGATCCTACAACTCCAAGAGGACCACCAATGGAAATCCGGCCTACACCGGAAAAATGCATTGAATGGGCCATTTCTTCAGGATTCAGCAATCCGGATAAATATGATCTTAAACCATATCATTATGGAATTGTCCTGAGTAAAGAGAGGTGATTAAATGAAACTTGGTATTGTTATAAGTACGAATGAACCTGAAGTTGTCTGGAACGCTTTCAGATTTGGGGTTACTTCACTGAAAGCGGACCACGAAGTAAAGATTTTTTTGCTGAATAAGGGAGTTGAAGCAGAGGGTATCAAAGATGAAAAATACAATGTAAAAGAACAGATCGATTCATTTGTTGAGGATAAAGGAGAGATACTCGCTTGCGGGACCTGCCTGGAATCAAGACATAAAGAAGGGTCCGATGTTTGTCCGATTTCAACTATGATGGACTTATTAATATTAGTAGAGGAATCGGATAAGATTCTAACCTTTGGCTGATATAGTGCATCTATTTCAAAAACCTGTGTACTTCCATACAATTACATTATGGAAAAATGATGGGTTTTGAAGAGTTCTCTGATGTGCTGGAAAAGAGCAGATCATGAGTTTTGAAATAGGTTCAATGCATAAAAACTACAAATTCGATTGTTTATTTTATGTTCCACAGAAAATGTGAGGTTGTTATATGCATCGTTTCCAGAAAGAAATAAGTTCGTGTATCGATTGTAAGAAATGCTGGGATGTATGCCCTGCTAACATGGTTACTGAAGGTAACCGTTTTACTCCGCAAGGAAAGATCGAATCACTTGCAAAGATAGTCGCGGGTGAAGAGCTTACACAGGATGAAATGGACAATGTTTACCTTTCCACACGGTGTGGGGCATGTGATGATGTATGTCCTGTAAGCATACCAATCACCGATATCATCCAATATGAAAGAGAGTTATTAGCAAAGCAGGGCAGAGAGCCTGCCAAGACCACGGCTATCTCAAAGAACATTATCGAACGTAACAGTCCCGGAGGTATGGATCCATCAACGAGATTCGACTGGGTCACTGACGATCTTGAAATTGCCGAAAGTTCTGATATTGCCTATATGACAGGTTGTTGGATCGCACACAGCCAGCCGGACATAGCAAGATCAACTATTCGTCTGCTCAACCATGTCGGTATCAAGCCGATGCTTTTGAAGGAAGAGAAATGTTGCGGTCTTTTCCTTATTGATAACGGTCATCTTGAGGAGGCAGCCGTGCATGCAAAAGGTTTTGTGGACTATATTGAATCCCTTGGAGTGAAGAAAGTTATAGCTTCATGCCCCGGTTGCTACCTGGTTCTGGGTCATGATTACCCAAAACTCTACAGGGAGATGAATTTTGAAGTTGAGCATTCCCTTAACTTGTTCAGGGATATGATCGCTGACAGCACTCTCAAACCCGGAAAGCTCGATTACACCGTTTCAGTAAGAGATGCCTGTCCACTGAGAAAATCAAAGGATGTCCCACGCAGTATTCTTGAAAGTATGGGTGTTGAAGTTAAAGAGCTCTTTGAAGGCAAACAGGTGTGCTGCGGAGGTCCTGCCGGATTTAAACCCAACTTCCCGGAAATATCTGCCGATATTGCCATGTTGTCGGTTAAGGATTATAAAGAGAAGGCCGATATGATGATTTCGTATTGTCCTTTCTGCATGCATCATATAGGTGGTGTGTGTAAGTCAAAGGATGAAGAGTTGAACATGAAGGACATTTCTGTTTTGCTTGCAGAAAGCATATTTGGAAATATAAAAGAGGCAGAATTATGAAAGTAGGATTGATCAGATGTATGCAAACCGAGGATATATGCCCAGGAACCATGGATTTTAAAATAATGAGGGAGAAAAAACTTGCATTCGAGGGCATCGAAGGTGAAATAGAAGTGATCGGTGTTGTTTCATGTGGTGGTTGCCCTGGAAAAAAAGCAGTTCCAAGAGCTGCTGAAATGGTCAGACGCGGAGCTGATACAATCGTTCTTGCTTCATGTATCACGCGAGGGAATCCTATTGGCTTTGCCTGTCCGAGTGCTGAACAGATGAAAGCAGCAGTTAAAAAGAAGATTGGTGATTCGATACGATTAATTGATTATACTCATTAATTGATAATCATAAAGCAGAACGGATAATCTGGATCAAGGACGGATTATTGAAAATGGGAAAATAGAGTTCTGTAGAAACACTCATTTAAAGAATAAGTCACCATTTACAGGTATGTCAATGTAATCTTACTGATTCTAATGGGAATTCCTACAGAACCATAACATCACAAAATTCGTTTCTAACATTTCAGATCGACCATAGCGGAATTAAGCCCTCACGTAAAGATCTTTAAGACTATGAAGAAGCTTGTGGAACTCTTCGTGTTTGCCTTCTCCTACTTTCTCGATTTCAACTAACTCAAATAATTTCAACATATTATCTTGGTCCTTCTGAGCAAGATGTTCATCTGCCATTGGGAAAAGTCTGTTTTCCTCTTTGTTGATGTGCTGAGTCATAAGTTCAACATAATCCCTTGAACTATTGACTATTGTTGATAAATCGTCAGAGTTCATATTTCCGGAAACCGCTTCGCTTATCTTTCTGACATTTCGTCTTCCATGTTCATGTTCTTCCAGAAGTGGATCTATGATATCCTGTAAACCAGGAATATCTTCTTTTTCCATTGCAGGGAAAAGATACTCTTCTTCTTTTGTGTGATGACATTTGTCAACAAATACTTTCAAGAATTCAACAACATCTTCAAGATGTTCCTGTTTAACTTCTTTTCCTGATTCGATATCTATGCAGATTCCATCCATTATATTCAACATCAATTTGACAGCATGATGTTCTTCTTTTAAATCATCTGTTGGTTTCATTTAATACTTCCTTTATATTTTCAGAAAAATATGCATATTATTTACTGGGCCATACATACAAATCTCAATACATTCGCATTGAATGTTAGATTATTGTCTTTAATATACACCCAGTTAAATCCCTGTAAGCCAATGATAACACCTTACTTAATGTTTTTCTATATGCATTACACAACAAAATAACTAAATATCAAATCATCATAAATTGCTATAAGGTAACTGTGGGGGATAAAATGTCTGAATATAAAGAGCTTGAACACAAAGAATTACTGAATAGTATGAGTGATAAACTTAGTTTCACTCCGCGAATACTTGAGATAGTGGGAGATATTGATTCTAAATTCCTGAACAAATATAACCTTTGCAACCATAGACTGTTGTCAGACGGTGCTTTACCTGCAAAAACAAAGATACTGATGGCTCTGGCAGTGGTTGCATCCAAGCAGTGCGAAAGATGCACAGTCGTCCAGATGCAGAGTGCAATCAATAACGGTGCTACCAAAGAAGAGATCATGGAAGCAATGGATGTAATTTTCATAACTTCCGGTGCACCAGCTGTTGCTGCCTGTAGAGATGCACTAAAACAGCTAAAATGAGACTGGATTGATTTTTATATAAGCACCAGTTGTTGGGACAGTATATAGTTTCAGTGCACGGGACTTAGGCCTACTATAGTAGCTTGAGATGTAAAACAAACATGGCTCAAAGTGTGGGGTAGATACAATGGCAATGAAGGAAAATAAGTTAGACGAGAACGTTGATGGCGATTATTATGTTGACGATGACTGTATAGGCTGCCGGCTCTGTGTGAGCAGCGCACCTGAAAATTTCAAAATGAGGGATGATGATAACACGGCCTATGTATTCAAGCAACCAGAAAATGAAATTGAGAAGCATGCTTGTGAGAGTGCTCTGGATGAATGTCCCGTAGATGCCATTGGAAACGATGGTTAAGATTTGAAAAATTACATCACAATGCAATATATTATTTGAGTATAGAGACAAAATCTGAGTTAATAGAAAAAACCAAACCTATATAATTGCACAAATATTCAAAATATACAAACATATCTTGAATATTAACTCTTTTTGCTGAAATCTGAAAATAAAATCATACTATGATATTGCAGTAAATAGGAAGATTAACAATTGATCAGATTAAAAAGAGCTTACGACCAGCCATCCGATCAGGATGGAATACGGGTGCTTGTAGACAGGCTCTGGCCACGAGGGCTTCACAAAAGTGATGCTATGATCGACCTATGGTTAAAGGAAATAGCTCCGACAGGAGAACTCAGGAAATGGTTCTCCCATGACCGTGAAAAATGGGATGATTTTAAAAAACGATACAAAGAAGAGTTAGATGTAAATATTCAGCATGTTCAGAAAATTCTAGACATCGCAAAAGAAAGTGACATCACTCTATTGTATTCTGCAAAGGATAATAAGTTCAATAATGCCGTTGTCCTGAAAGGATATCTGGAAGAAAGACTCAACAAACCATTTGAATAGTCTATCCTGCCAATTAAAATAAAAAAATAACAGCAATTCTGTAATAGATATGCTATTATTTTTAACTTAATTTTTACTCCTTTACTTATTCCCCTTTTATCTTTGCTGCAAGCTCCATACCCAATTCTCTTACTTTATTGAAATCGTCTTCCCTGCCAGGCCCGTTAACCTCCAGAGCACCTACAATTTCCATACTAGAAGGTTCAAGAAGCTTTTGAAGCTGGTTAATTGCACCACCGCCCCATCCATAGGAGCTAAGAGCAACCGCATATTTTGTAGGAGGACGCAGTATCTTGAAAACATTGGATGCATATATTGCAAATGGGTGCATTCCGCCAAGTACGGTGGGTGTTCCAAGAACAATACCACGGGAATCAACAAGGTCCTTGGCTATATCACCAAGATCTGCATTTGTAAGATTATACACACAGACCTCAATACCTTCTGACAGGAGCGTTTCAACCATTGCCTTAACCATGTTTTCTGTAGAATTCCACATGGTTACGTACAGAACGATTACTTTCTCCTTAGTTTCTCCTGATGTCCATGCTTCATGTGCCTTGAATATTCTGTCGGGATTCCTGTACATTGGCCCATGGCTCGGAGCAACTATCAGAGGATCGAGCTCTTTTGCCTTTTCAAGTCCCTTTTTAGCCAGCTTCCTGAAAGGCATCATGATTTCACCGAAATACCTCTTTGCAAGCGAAATAAGGTCATCTACCTCATCATCATAGAAACCGAAAGCAGTGTGCGCACCAAAGAAGTCACATGTGAACAGTATCCTGTCTTCAACGAGGAACGTGAACATGGTCTCAGGCCAGTGTAGCCAGGGAGCTTCCACAAATTTAAGGGTCTTACCACCAAGATCAAGAACATCGCCATCCTTGACGATAATCATCCGGTCTTGTGGAATATCAAAGTAAAGACCTGCCATCTTTGCACCTTTTTCACTTGCGACAAGCATTGAACGGGGGGCCAGATCCATGATATATTTTATGGAAGCCGAATGATCCGGCTCTGCATGGTTCATGATCACATAATCAATATCTTTAAGCTCACTTAACTGTTCGATCTTGTTCTTTAATTCCTTTTCAAACCCAGGGTTCACAGAATCAATGAGTGCGATTTTCTGGGTTCCCTTAACAAGATAAGCATTGTAACTGGTTCCCTGTGGAAGAGGAATGAGGGCATCAAAAAGGCGGCGATTCCAGTCCTTAATCCCAACCCAGAACACGTTGTCAGATATTTCGGGTAAAGCATATTTGTTCATGTTGATCACCTTTTGGTAATTTATCAGAATAAACAATATAATACCTATGTGCTCTTGAGCATAGCGCTGTTAAAATCAAAATCACAATTACATTTTCCTCCCCACCACAACAAACCCATTCACCCGATTCCCCGTCCTCGTCACGAACTCATCATTCTTGAAATACTCAACCTCAAACCCGTTCTCGATCAGCAAAAAAACAATTTCCTTCTCAGTAAAATGATGAGCAACATAAGCAACCTCACCAGTATCCTCATCATAAGCAACGATTGAACCTTCCTCTTTTGTCACCGGCAGGTCGTTGATGTACCGCTCACGATAGATCTTCGAATGCCACGTCTGGCCGAAATCTGCGATGTAGAGATGGCCTTGTGGTTTCAGAACCCTGCGCGCTTCACGGATGATCCGGGAACGGTCATCTTTTGAGACAACGGTGGTCAGGAAAGCCTGCATTACTGCAATGTCGAAGGTTGCATCAGCAAAGGGAAGAGTTGTGGCATTGCCCTTTACGAATAATGGGATGTGCTGGCAGTTCTGTGATCTTGAAGAGGATTTTGCCATACACAGAACCTCTGTGTTGACATCGACACCAGTTACTGAATAGCCATGCAATGCCAGGGGAATACCCTACCTTTCCGTTGGCACAGCCGATATCAAGGATACGACAGCCAGGAAATGTGTATTTGTAGATGACAGGGTCAAGCTCAATTGTTGTCGGGATATTCTTTCCCTCAATTCTTGACCATGATGATGATTTGTTTTCCATTGGACAGACTCCGTGATAGTTTAGCTACTTGCTCTTTGTCCCTTTTTGCCCCTCTTTGCACCTTATAATTAACCTGAAAACTATTTGAATATCTGGTATACCAAATGACAACCTACCCTGAAGCAAACGTATTATTATGTTAACAGTGAGAAGTACTTAGCATGACAAGACTCGAATCGAAATGTATCTCCAAAACAAGATGCATTATCTATACCATCCTGCTGTTTATCCTTGCAGGCATTTTTGAGATTGGAGGCGGCTATCTTATCTGGCTCTGGATACGAGAGAATAAAGATCTGAGCTTTGCACTTCTCGGAGCTGTCACCCTGTTCCTTTACGGCATTGTCCCAACCTTTCAGCCTTCGCATTTCCACAGGATATACGCAACCTACGGAGGTATATTTGTGGTTATGTCACTGTTATGGGGATGGGTGTTTGACAGGATACCTCCGGACACCTATGACATTATAGGCTGTTCTGTCATCCTCATAGGCGTCGGGATCATTTACTACTGGCCCAGGGAAGGTGAAGAATCATGAACGAAGGATTGGTTTCATTTACACTCGTATCCCTCGGACTGTTCTTCCTGGCCGCCCTCTTTGAGATTGGCGGAGGATACCTTGTCTGGTTATGGCTGAGGGAAAAGAAAGGCATATGGATAGGCCTGCTTGGAGGGCTTGTGCTTGCAGTCTACGGAATCATACCCACTTTTCAGCCCGCACACTTTGGAAGGGTGTATGCTGCGTACGGAGGAATATTCATAGTCTCCTCACTTATCTGGGGAAAGTTCGTGGACAGAACAGAGCCGGACAGGTATGAGATAATAGGTGCCTTGATAGCGCTTATAGGAGTATTCATCATGTTCTATATTCCAAGATAAAGTATCCATTTGAGAAGTGTCAGTCTGCCGAAGCAGGGGCTGACTGTTTCTTACTGGCAAGCTTCTGCTCAGCCTCATATCTGCACTCCCTCATAACAGGCTCAGGAATCAATTTCCTTACCAGCAGGAACCCCAGAGGAATGAGGATAATATCGTCAACTTGACCCAGGATGGGAATAAAATCAGGAATAAAATCGATAGGGATTAAAGCATAGATAGCAACACCGCCCGCAAGCACTCTGGTATACAGGGGCAGGTCACGCCTTTTGCTTGCCAGGGTGAGCGTCTTTGTGTGTAGCTGCACCTTGTAGAATTTTTCCTTCAACAATGTCTTCAGAGCTATTTTTACAATACCCATCTAGTGAACTACCACCCAATTAATTAAGTGGCTTCCTGCTTCATCCTTTCCTTTCTTTTGGACAAGTCGGACAGGCTCTTCCCCTCGTTCCGAGGGTGTTGAAATTAACGTAAACATAATGTAACCACTTGGTTATCGTAGTTACAATTAGAAGAATTATCTTGAAGAATATAAAATTAATGGACGCAATTCATCCACCTGTTCCAGTTCGAAGAACTAGAACTCCCATTAAATCTTTGATTTAATGTGAGTTTAAAAACGGTGGTCTTCTTACTACAATGAGTGATAAATATGTTGCTGTACCATATTTGGAAGAATATTATATAATCTTGACAGAGCATTGATAAAGTTCTTAACCAACATTTTTAATATAATCGTTTGCTTTTCTAACACTTAAATATCTAGACATATTATTCCATTTCAAATTCGAGGAACTTACGATGATCACTAAAGAAGAGGTAGAACACGTAGGCTGGCTCGCACGTATCGAGATCGATGAGAAGGAATCCGATGCTTATGCGCAGAAGCTCAACTCCGTGCTGGACTATTTCGGACAGCTCGATGAGGTTGATACCGAAGATGTGCCACCTACATACCATGTTGCAGACATTATGAACGTATTCAGGGAAGATGTTGTCAAGCCATCCATGCCACAGGATGATGTGCTTGCAAACACCGAGAACAAGCAGGAAGGCAATTTCAAAGCCCCAAGGATCATGTGAGGTGTGTCAATGGCAGCATGGACAAGCATTTCAGATATAAAGCAAAAGATCGCAGACTCCTCAGCCGAAGAGGTCACAGCAGCATACATAGAGACCATCGGCAAGAGCAAGATAAACGGATTCACAACCGTCTGGGACGAAGCAATTAACGTAGCCCGTGAGATTGACTCAAATGGCCATGAAGGACCCCTTGCAGGTGTTCCGATAGCCATCAAGGAGAACATATCCACAAAGGGACTCTCCACAACCTGCTCATCAAAGATACTTCAGGGATATGTGCCACCATACGATGCACACGTCATTGAGAGATTGAAGGAAGCAGGTGCGGTGATTCTCGGAAAGACGAATATGGATGAATTCGCCATGGGCACATCCACCGAATCAAGCTGTTACGGACCCACATTCAACCCATGGGACCTTGACAGAGTACCGGGTGGATCATCAGGTGGCAGCGCCGCTGTTGTTGCAGCAGGCGAGTCACCTATTTCCCTTGGTTCTGACACAGGTGGGTCGGTCAGATGTCCGGCAGCATACTGTGGTGTGGTAGGACTGAAACCAACCTACGGCTGCATATCAAGATACGGACTCATCTCCTACGCAAACTCGCTGGAGCAGATCGGTCCTCTGGCAACAACCGTTGCAGACATTGCAACAATCATGGACGTTGTAGCAGGATACGACAGCAGGGACAGCACATCCATCAACAGGGTGAACAACTACAGCGATGCCCTGAAGGATGACGTAAAAGGAATGAAGATCGGCGTACCTGATGAGTACTTTGGAGAAGGTATCGATAAGGATGTCGAAAAGTCTGTATGGGATGCCATTAGCAAATTCGAGGACATGGGAGCCACTTATGAGAAAGTGTCCATGCCACACACAAAATACGCACTTGCATCATATTATATAATAGCCATGAGCGAAGCTTCATCCAACCTTGCCCGTTTTGACGGAACCAGATACGGGCTCCGTGCAGAAGGCGAGAACTGGCATGTTATGGCATCAAAGACACGTGCAGAGGGCTTTGGAACCGAGGTCAAGCGCAGGATACTGCTTGGAACCTACGCACTTTCAGCAGGTTACCACGACAAGTATTATCTTAAGGCACTCAAGGTCAGGACCCTCGTGAAACAGGACTTTGATAAGGCTCTTGCTAATGTTGACGTGCTCATGGCACCAACCATGCCTGCACCGGCATTCAAGATCGGTGAGAAGATAGAGGACCCGCTTTCACTTTACCTCTCGGATGTCAACACAGTACCTGTAAACCTTGCAGGTGTGCCATCCATCTCGGTACCATGTGGGTTCGCAGGTGACATGCCTGTTGGACTGCAGATAATAGGTAAGCAATTCGATGAGAATACCATCATCAAAGCAGCCTACAGTTATGAGCAGAACACTGATCACCACAGCAGAAGACCCCCGGAGGTGGCATGATGGTTTACGAGAACCCTGATGGAGTAAGAATAGGACTTGAGGTCCACGTCCAGCTGAACAAGCTCAACACAAAGCTGTTCTGCGGCTGTTCCACGAACTACCACGACTCAGAACCAAACACCCACGTATGTCCTGTGTGTCTCGGACTTCCAGGCTCGCTGCCAGTTATCAATGAGAAGGCAGTCGAGTTTGCCATGAAGATCGGACTTGCACTGAACTGCAGCATCGTCGAGCAGACCCAGTTCCACAGGAAGAACTACTACTACCCCGACCTTCCAAAGGGCTTCCAGACCACCCAGTATGATTTCCCTATCGCAGGCGAGGGAAGGATAGTCATTGAGGGCGAGGACGGGGAACGTGTAATCGGAATCACACGTGCTCACATGGAAGAGGATCCCGGAAGACTCCAGCACATGGGAAGCATCGACAAGTCCAAGGGTACGCTCATTAACTACAACCGTTCAGGAATGACTCTTATTGAGATCGTCAGCGAACCGGATATGAGAAGCCCAAAGGAAGCAAGACGCTACCTTGACAAACTCAGGAGCATACTTGACTACCTTGATGTTTTCGACGGCGACCTTGAGGGAGCCATGAGGGTGGATGCCAATGTTTCCGTGTTTATGGGGGAGCGTGTTGAGGTTAAGAACATCTCATCCTTTAAAGGAGCTGAGAGAGCACTTCTTTACGAGATAATGAGGCAGAAGAACCACATCAGACGTGGTGGCGAGATCACACTGGAAACCAGGCACTTCGATGAGGCCAGAGGTGTGACACTCTCCATGCGTACCAAGGAAACAGAGAATGACTATCGTTATTTCCCTGAACCTGACCTTGTACCCCTGAGAGTCGCAGACAGAGTGCCGGAGATACTCAAGACATTGCCGGAACTTCCTGATGCGAAGAGAGCGCGTTTTGTCAAGGAATACGACATCATCGACATGCACGCAAGGGCACTAACCACTGAGATAAAGGTAGCCAACTTCTACGAAGATGTGGCAGCAAAAGTAGACCCTAAAGCAGCTGCAGTATGGGTTGCAGATATCCTCAAAGGAGAACTCAACTACCGCGATCTGAATGTCGAGGCTTTCACTGTGGATGACATCGCAGAGATAATCACACTCGTGACCGAGGAGAAGATAACCGAGAACAGTGGCGTTGAGATCATACGCACCATCCTTGACAACGGAGGAAAACCTCAGGATATCGTCAAGGAAAAAGGACTTCTCAAGGTAGAGGATGACATTGTTGCAAAGGCAGTGGAAGAGGCAATTGCCGAGAACCCTGAAGCTGTTGCAGATTTCCATGCAGGCAAGGAGAAGTCAATGAACTTCCTTGTAGGCAAGGTCATGCAGAAGACAAAGGGACGTGCTGATGCAAGAGAAGCAAGAGAAAAACTCATTGAGAAATTGAATGAGTGAATTATGAAGTAGAATGGGGTTACAACCCCATTTGCTACCTTTTTTACAGACCTTTGACTAAAACCCACTGCCCAGTGGCTCATTATTAGATCTAAAGGTGCTTATGATCGACATTCTCAAGGAATGCCTCGCCGCGTACTGTGATTACGTAAGTCGTGTCATCTTCTTTTTCGATGTAGAGGGTATCCACAAGCATATCGAGATTCAGCCTGGCCTGTACATCATTGAGATCGAATTTGGCCTTGACCTCATCAAAGGTCATTTTGCCTTCACCAAGGCTTTCAACAATGTGCCTGCGGACAGGATTCTGCATGGCTTTCAAACCAGCCCTGTGGTCTTCTGTGGGATTTTCCTTGAGCTTGCCTTCTTTCTTTGCTTTCTCGTACCATTCGTCTCTTCTTTTCTTCAGGTCATCTTTTGGTTCAATACTTGCAAGATAGTCCTCGCCACGTGGTGTGATGACGTAGGTTGTTTCATCCTCTTTTTCGATGTAAAGGTTCTCTTCCAGCATTCCAAGATGCAGCTTCATTGGCATGTCCTGCAGGTCGAACTCGCCCTTTAGCTCATCGAATGTCATCTTTCTTTCATTCAGGTGTTTGATGATATCTCTTCGGACAGGGTTCTGTAGTGTCTTCAGTTTTGCGTTATGGTCCTCAATGGGACTCTTATTGAGCTTACCCTCTTTTTTTACTTTCTCGTACCATTCCTGTCTTCTTTTCTCCGGATCATCATTTGTCATATCAATCATTCATCATTAATCATGATACAATTAAATAGTTTGTCCTGTGGAAAGAAGAAATTGCATGAATATTTATACCATAGGAGATAGTGACAGAGTAACTCAATAGGATACGAAATAGAACATGGGTTTGCCAAAACAATTATATGTTTTGAGCATCATGTAAGCAGCCTATTATTCTAATAATACATATTACAATCATTTAGGTGAAAATAATGGCAAGATTTCCAGAAGCTGAAAACAGAATACTGATAAAGAAGATCTGTATGGACTGCAATGCGCGCAATGCAGTACGTGCAACAAGATGCAGGAAATGCGGCGGCAAAGCCCTGCGTATGAAATCCAAGGAAGCAAAGGGTGGCTGATCGTTTTCATGCAAGTGGAAGAGTACCTTAACAAGATCGCAGAAAGCGAAGGTACAGTTCACTTGACACTTATCGACCCGGCATCCCAGACTCCTGAAGAGGCTGCAGAAATTGCATATGCTGCAAGCCTTGGAGGAACGGATGCCATCATGGTCGGTGGTTCCACAGGAGCCGGAGGAGTGGTACTGGATCAGACACTCCTGAAAATCAAAGAGAAAACAGACAAGCCTACCATTCTGTTCCCAGGCAACGCAGCAGGCGTCAGCAGATATGCAGATGCTATATTCTTCATGAGCTTGCTGAATTCCCGTGATATAAATTTTGTCACGACAAATCAGGCAATGGGAGCGCCGTTTGTTTACAAGAGTGGTATTGAACCTATCTCCATGGCTTACCTGATAGTAGAACCCGGAGGGACGGTTGGCTGGGTCGGCGATGCCAGACTCATACCAAAACGAAAGCCAGAGCTTGCAGTTGCCTATGCACTTGCAGGAAAATACCTTGGCATGCATTACACATACCTGGAGGCAGGTTCCGGTGCTGACGCGCCTGTGAGCCCGGAAATGATAGGTGCGGTAAAACATGTCCTTGGAGACAACAAATTGATAGTTGGTGGCGGAATACGAGACGGCGAGACTGCAAAGTTATGCGCCCTTGCAGGAGCCGACATGATAGTAACAGGAACTATCCTTGAAGAGAGTTCAAATGTTACTGCAAAGATAGAAGAACTTGTTTCAGCTATTAAGAAGTAATTAAAGGACTTTCCTTTTTCTTATATTTTCTTCGGTCCAGAACCATTCACGGAGGTTTGGCGATGCTTGAAGTATGCAATGTCGTAAAAGAATATGAATTCAATAACGAGAAGATAAGAATTCTGGATAATATCTGTTTCAATGTTGCAGACGGAGAGATCCTTGGAATTACCGGAAAAAGCGGGAGCGGTAAAACAACCATTTTAAAGATACTCAGAGGACTTGAGGATTTTGATTCCGGTTATTTTGAACTTGATGGAGAAAGGATCGAGCCGAATGCAGGAAAAGATAAACTGAAGTTCCTCACATATACAAGCGCAATACACCTTCAGCGTAATTTTGGCCTATGGAACGGACCTGCAATCGAGAATATAGTCCGCAAGTTGAATTTCCAGATAGGAGGGCATGAAGGATTGCCGGAACCTGATGACCTCAACTATGAACAACTATACGAAGAGGCCATGTACTACATGCGTCTTGTAGGACTTGAGAACAAGGCAAAGCATTCTGCAAACCTGTTGAGTGGTGGAGAGAAACAAAGGCTTATACTCGCACGTCAGCTTGCAGCAAAACCAAGACTTTTACTTCTGGATGAACCTGTAACCATGACAGGTCCCGGCACAAAACAGGACATGCTTGATCTCATAAAGAATATCAAGACAGAACTTAACATTCCTATTATCCTCGTTTCACACCTTCCTGAAGTCCACATGTACCTTGCAGACAGGGTTGCGTACCTGGAAGAAGGCAAGATCATAGAGATTGGTGAAGCTGAAAAGGTACTGAAACATTTCCTGAAGGACATCCAAGAACAGGTCCCACTCACCGATAAGGCAGACGATAGTCCAATAATAAAAGTAACAGGGCTCTCAAACCGTTTTGTCCTTCTAAGGGTCGGAGAAGTATTAAACTTTGAAGACATTTCACTTGACATCAACAAAGGAGAGATAACTGCATTCATCGGACCTTCCGGTGCAGGAAAGACAACGCTTCTGAAGATGATAGCTGGCCTCAGGGTTCCAAAAGAAGGAGCTATCAGTTATCTGCATAATGGAAATTGGATGAACATCATCGATTTTACCCTGCAGCGCCTGGACCTTCGCAGGAAGATGAGCATCATGCATCAGGAGTTCACGCTTTCACCCCATTCCACCATCAGAGATCAAATGGCATTCAAACTGCGCCTCAAAGGTGAAAGATCACTTGATTATGCCCGACAAAAGGCTGCAGAACTTGGCATATCAGATGAAGCGCTTGATACACTTTACAGGATAACAGAAGACAACGAGGATGAGAAGGACAAGACACTCAGGGAAATGAACCTGTCCATTGATATCTATTCCAAGCTATTCCCCATCATCACAAGAGAGGATGTTGACGAACATGCCGTAGAGGTATTTGAGGCTCTTGACCTTCCACTCTCAGTACTTGATAAAACCCCATACCAGATAAGCGGCGGAGAACATGTAAGGGCATATATCGCACTGGCACTTGTATCACGTCCGGAAATACTGATCCTTGACGAACCGTTCGGCGACCTTGACCCGGTCACCCTCAGAGATGTCACAAACTCCCTGAAGAGGATAAATCAGAAATTTGGCACGAGCATTGTCTTTGTAAGCCATCACATGGACTTTGTAAAGGAAGCTGCACACCGAGCCATCCTTATTGACAACGCAAAGATAATCATGGATGGCCGACCGGATGATGTATGCAGCAAACTCATTGAAATGAGTCATGCAACGTACCTTGAGCACGATATCAGTGAATTGGTTGAGAACTGATTGCTTTTTATTTATCTTTCCAGTTCTTCTCTTTTTTTTTTTAATCATGTTTGTTTAACAGGGCATTTGTGCTTTTACCGCCAAACTTGATTCAGAGTCAAACCTGCTACCCATCAGAACAAGATATTTATTCTTACACTGGATAATTAATCATTGGAGGTTTAAAATGAAAGACGTTTCAGACATCACAGAAATCATGAAAAAGGTTGGTCTTTTTGGAATCGGTTTGTGGGCATTGACAGAGGAGAAGATACAGGACATTGCCGACGATCTTATCGAGAATGGGGAGATCAAGAAGGAAGAAGGCAAAAAATTCGTTCGCGAAGTAGTTGATGAACAAAAGAAACAGAAGGAAGACATCGAGAAGAAGATATCATCCAAGGTCCAGGAGACTATCAACAAAGCTGACATCGCAACAAAAGATGAAGTCCGCGAGCTCAAAGAGATCATTAAAAAGCTTGATGAGAAACTTGACAAACTCACAGGTTCCAATGACGAAGAGAAGGATGTTTAACTTTAAAGTGGAGGAGTAAACTTTAGCAAAAGTGACAATCTCTTTCTGCTTTTTTCAAAGATACTTTATTCTTTGATCTATGAACAGACAGAGGAGAACCCGGATGCAGCATTGGATGAATGGAGCATTCATCCCTCCACACCCTGTACAGGAGATGTTCTGGACATAGAAGGGAAAACAAATCCAGGGGAAACTATAGGAATGTCAGTTTCATTCACAATATACACCCCGGTCATTGACAATGAATACAGATACGTATTCAAAAATATCAGAATACCTGGCGGAAGTAACAGTTTTCAGGTAAGATCACAAAATGTTGAGGATCTGAATTTTATAGTCCATATGTTCGTGGATTTTAAGCGTAGCTTTGATGCTGAGGACGGAATCGCCGAATTCTTTGAAAAGAACGTTCCAGCCGGGAACTATGAGATCGTAGTCGAAGGAAATGCACTGGATGGTGAAAAAGAAGTAAAGATCGATTTTGTAGCCACCCAGACCATCAGGGCAGACGAAGAAGGCAATTTTTATCACAAATATGATACCAGTGCATTACCGGATGGAGAATTCACTGTGAAGATAGGTGACAGCGAAAAAATAATCACATTATTGCCTGCTAATTAAAGACAAAAATAGGAATAAATAGGGAAAGGGAATCAGAGTCCCTTTGCTATCATAAGTTTTATGAAATCCGTGGATTCCATTACAGGCACACTGTCTATCACGCATACATCAGACCATGGAATATTGAATTCTGCATATGCTTCTGAGCTTTCGGCCTCATAGAGGATGAAATACCTGCCCCCATTGAGGTCCACCCACTGGTTGATTACATTAATACCTGCAGGTGGTCTTAAATTCTTAAAGTGTTCAATTACCTTTTCACTATCATGGGGATCCCATGAGCTTATATCAAAAAATAGCATTCTTCCTCACTCCTTGTTACCTATTTCGAAGAAATCGTCAGATATTTTCTGACTATAAACAATTTGGAGTCTGAAATTATATAACTGTTCCTCTAAATATTGAAACACCGGCATCAACGATAATTTAATAATAAAGCCGGTCATAAATAATACTACATCCAAATAAAAGAATCAAAGTACAAGGACGATAATGAGACCCCGGAAACTCCACCGATATTCAATGATCAAAAGATATGGGAAGATCGTTGATGCACTGGTAAAATATGAATTCGGACATCTTGCCGACAGGATGGGAATAGGTAACATAAGGCCTTTAAAATCAAGAATAAAAAAACAGGAAAGAGTGTTGAAAGACACCGATTCCGGGCCAAAGAAAGTCAGGATGATGCTGGAAGAACTTGGACCTACATACATAAAACTTGGCCAGATACTCAGCATGCGACCGGACCTGGTACCTCCTGAATACGCAAATGAATTTTCCAGGCTTCAGGATGAGATACAGCCTTTTGGAATGGAAGAGGTTGAAAAACTCATCAAGGAAGAACTTGGTTCAGGCGTAGATGATCTTTTTGAGTCTTTTGAAGATATTCCTATTGCTGCAGCTTCGATCGGCCAGGTCCACCGTGCAAAATTAAAAAGCGGTGAGGAAGTGGTTGTCAAGGTCCAGAGACCTGGTATCAGGAAGGTAATAGAAGCAGACCTTGACATAATGTACAGTATTGCGTCTTTTGCAGAAGAACACTTGCCGGAAGCAAGTTTATATCGGCCCGTGGAAATTGTTGAGGAGTTTGAACGATCCATACGTGCAGAACTTGATTACACCCAGGAAGGCAGGAATGCCGAGCACTTTGCCCACAATTTCAGAGAACATCCACTCATATACATCCCTAAGGTCTATTGGAAATATTCCAGCATGAAAGTACTGACCCTTGAGTACATTGACGGTGTAAAAAGCAGTTCCTTTGAAGAACTTGACAGAATGGAAGCGGACAGAAAGGAAATCGCCACCGAAGTGCTGAAAGCATTCATGATGCAGGTATATGATGACGGCTTCTTCCATGCAGACCTTCATCCGGGAAATGTTTTCATAATGAAAGACAGAAGGATAGCACTTCTGGACTTTGGAATGGCAGGATTCCTGTCTTCTGATATGCGCAATCTGCTCATTGACGAGCTTATTGCCATAACCAGAGGTGACACAGTCCTGTATATTGAACTTTTAAGGGACCTTGGATCAATTGGAGATGACGTGGATATAGCATCCCTTAAGATCGACGTTGATCACCTTCTATACAAGTACTATGGAAGAACGGCCAACCAGCTTAACACTGCACTGATACTGGAAGAAATGATCAATCTCCTGAGGAAATACCAGGTAAGAGTTCCTGCCAATGTTGCATTGTTATCAAAGGGTGCTATGACCATAGAGGGATTCAGCAGCATGATGGACCCACAGATAAACCTGACAATCGTAGCGGAACCCTTTGCAAAGAAAGCAATAAAGGACCGTCTTCGCCTCACAAACATTGCAGGCACCGCCTATCGGGATTTTAGCAACTGGTCCCGTGTTCTTCATAGGGCACCTATGAAGATATCACATATACTGGATATTGCTGAAAGAGGTTACCTGAAACTGCAGTTCGAACCCCAGGGCTTTGACAGGGTCGTTGCTGAAATAGATGCAGCAAGTAACCGCCTTGCATTCAGTCTCATAATTTCAGCCATAATTGTAGGATCTTCCCTGATAATACAAACCGGGATGGAGCCCCATATATGGGGAGTTCCTTTACTTGGAGTCATGGGATTTCTTATGGCAGGATTTTTGGGAATGTGGCTTGTGATATATATTCTTCGAACTGGAAGGATATAAGTTGAACAGTACATCTTAAATAGACATAGAATATAACTAATACGCCGTAGACAATAGTCATCGACAACCATCTTCGAGTGAAAAAATGACTGATCCAAACGTTGAGAGAAAGCTTGTCGAAATTATGCGCATTATCAGTGAAAGTGACAAGCCAGTAGGTGCGCGCCTTATAGCGGATGAGCTGCACAATCGTGGCTATGCAATTGGAGAAAGAGCCGTCAGATACCATTTGCGTATACTGGATGAAAGAGGCTTTACAAAGAAACACGGATACATCGGACGCACTATAACTGAACGTGGCAAGAAAGAACTAAATGATGCACTTATAAGTGACAGGTTTGGTTTTGTCATTACCAAAATAGAAGAGTTGATGTACAGGGCAAACTACGACCTGGAATCCGGTAAAGGCAATGTTATTGTCAATATCACGAATATCGACAAAAATGATTACGACAACGCCACAGATATTATCAGATATGCTATGGAACATGGTGCAACCATCAGTCCCAGAGTAGGAATAATCGAGGAGGATACAGACATTGATATTTATGTTCCTGAGGGAAAAGTAGCTGTTGCAACCGTGTGCAGTATCACTTTTGACGGTTTACTTTTGAATAACGGAGTTCCTGTAGTTCCTGTTTATGGCGGTCTTATGCAAATGGAAGACTACAACCCCACGGGTTTTCTGGATCTAATTTCATATAGCGGGACATCCATTGACCCCATTAAGATCTTCCTCAGGCGTAAAGCAACGTCCATCCTTGAAGCAATTGAGACTGGTAACGGGAGGATGCTTGCAAACGTGCGCCAGATACCGGCATCTGCAGCCCAGAGAGCAGCCGAGATTATGGAAATGGCACAAAAAGATGACATTAGCGGCCATATTACGATAGGAGATCCTGGAGAGGATGTTCTTTATGCACCGATAGAAAGAGGGAAGATCGGTATTCCGGTAATGGTGGGAATCAATTCTGTTGCTGCTGTAGAAGAAGCAGGCATCAATGTTGATACACATCCGGTATCAGCAGTTATGGAATACAGCAAGATGAAGAAGCTTTGAAGAACTGTTCAGGTTCTTTAAGCTCTATTTTGTCCAGCCTTCTCTGTTGAAAGGGCTTTTATAATTCACTTTTACTGCAGAATATAACCTATTTTGAAAATGCAGGCAAGTTAGAGAATAATGCATCTATAGTTTTAAGTTTAGTTATCCAGCTAAAACCTGCAGAAATGTACCATACCTTCAAATGAAGGCCAGAGATCAATAACATATAACTAAATCGGTGAACAAAAGGTATTTTATAACGACAACCGGTTGCTCCTAATTGACACTGTTTTTGTGCCATATAAATTAGCCTTAATATGTAAAACATTTTTTGCAGGAAATCCTTTATTGAATTCTTGCCCCGGCATATTGACGGAATCTGCGGAAGAATCATAGAGAAATGAGAACTCTTTTTATATTATTTAGATAGAAAAATATCTAATGTGTGGGATTTGCTGTTTTCAGGCCTGGTTTTGACTCTAAATACGAACAACTGAGTAGAGATTTAACAGATTTTGCAAAAGATATATGATGAGTTATAAAGGATAACCAGTTAATTTAAATAATATAAAGTCTACACATAGAATCCGTCTTCCTAATAAAACAAAACAAAGGTGTTACTCATGTATGGAATATCACAGAAACTCAATTCAAAGATGATCTGGCAGGCTTTACTGCTGATGAGCGTCATTTTTATGTTATTTATAGTTCCGGCATCCGCTGGAACGGTTGAAGAGAACAGCGAATCAATAGCAAACCTTGAAACTGCACTCACATTCATGTGGTTGATAATTGCAGGTGCAATAGTGTTCCTTATGCATGCCGGTTTCTCACTTGTTGAGATCGGTCTGACAAGAACAAAGAACACAGCCAACATCCTCATGAAGAACTTCATGACCATCTGCCTTGGTGTAATTGTATACTGGGCAGTCGGCTGGGGAATCATGTACGGTGCTGACTTTGCAGGGCTTATTGGTATTGACCAGTTCTTCCTTGTAGGAGCTGACAATGCATTATGGAACAGCTGGTGGTTCCAGATGGTCTTCGCAGCAACCGGTGCAACAATCGTTTCCGGTGCAATGGCTGAGAGGACTGACTTCAAGGCATATCTCATTTACACAGTACTTATGGTAGCACTCATCTACCCAGTATATGGACACTGGGTATGGAGCGGCACAGGAATTCTTACAAGCGGATTTATCGTTGATGCAATTGGTGTTGCACACCACGACTTCGCAGGTTCCGGTGTAGTACACTCAATTGGTGGTTACTCAGCTCTTGCAGGTGTATTACTAGTAGGCCCAAGGATCGGTAAGTTCAAGAACGGAAAGGCATTGGCAATTCCCGGTCACAGTCTTCCACTCGCATTCCTCGGTACCCTTATACTGGCATTCGGCTGGGTAGGATTCAACGGTGGTAGTACCCTTGATGCAATGGACCCATTTGTAAACCTTGTAATCGCAAACACATTCATAGCTGGTGCAGCTGGTGGAATCGCTGTCATGATCATCACCTGGATGAAGACAGGAAAGCCAGACCCATCCCTTACAGCAAACGGACTTCTCGCAGGTCTTGTAGCTATCACAGCACCTTGTGGATCAGTCAGTAACACTGGTGCACTCATCATTGGTATCATCGGTGGTATTATAGTATACGCAGGTGTAATGTTCAATGAGAACGTACTCAAGCTGGATGACCCTGTAGGTGCAATCGCAGTACACGGTTACACAGGTAGCTGGGGACTTCTCGCAGTAGGTCTCTTTGCACTCGGAACCGACGGTACAATACTCGAAGGTGCAGCATACACTGCAGAAACAGCAGGTCTCTTATACGGTGGTGGAATGGGACTCCTTCTCATCCAGATAGTCGCTGTAATACTCAGTATAGTCTGGGCATTTGGTATCTCATTCATCATCTTCAAGATCCTCGATGTTGTAATCGGACTCCGTGTATCTGAAGAGCATGAGATCACAGGACTGGACGTCGTTGAACACGGTATCAGTGCATACCCAGAGTTCCTTATTGCAAAGGAGTGATTTTAAATGATGAAGATAGAAGCAATCATAAGGCCAACAAAGATCCACGAAGTCAAGGATGCACTTGATGAAGCAGGATTTGAAAGTATCACCGTGACCGATGTAAAAGGCCGTGGTAAGCAGAAGGGCGTAATGCAGCAGTGGAGAGGACGCAAGTACTGTGTCGATCTCCTGCCAAAGATAAAGATGGAAATAGTGATCAAGGATGAGGATGTCGACAAAGTTGTTGACGTTATCGTTAAGACAGCAGAAACCGGTTCTATCGGTGACGGTAAGATTTTCATCTACCCTGTAAGCAAGATCATCAGGATCCGTACAGGAGAAACAGACGGAGATGCACTTTAAGTGCTTTCTCCTTCTATTTTTATTTTTAAAAACGTCCTTACTTACATTACAGAACAATCACAGTGAGCCCCGGGAATTCAACATACCTATTGCAAAGGATTCTGCAAGTACGGTTGTCACAATATATAGCACACTTCCATAGTTTCCGGGGCCCTTCCCTAACTACATTTTTACATTGGATTTCTCGTTTTAAAGTTGTTTTCTCATTTTTTCTTATTTGCTTATTTTTATCTGCACCCATACAGATAATATTTATATTAAATGTACACCTAAACTTTGTCAAAATCATTTCATTTTCCCTTCCCCACAATTATCCGTAACTCCTGATAAACAGCGGAAGTTTAGAAGTGTAGGAACATGAACTATAATCAAAATCCAGAGCAGAAAGCCAGAGACAGGATTGACGAAAACCTGAATCGTTCTGGCTGGAAAGTGCAAAAAAGAGATGAAATAGACTGGAGTGTTTCTTCCGGAATTGCTGTTCGTGAGTACTGGACTGATGTAGGACCGGCTGATTATGTTCTTTTTGTAGATAAAAATCCTGTTGGGGTCATTGAGGCGAAGAAAGAGGAAGAGGGACATAAATTGACCGTTGTTGAGGAGCAGTCGGCAGAATATGCGTCCAGCAAACTGAAATACCTGAATAATGACCGACTTCCTTTTGTTTACGAGAGCAACGGAGAGCTTACAAGATTTACAGACTATCGTGACCCAAAGCCAAGGTCAAGGCCTGTTTTTTCATTCCACCGACCAGAGACTTTCAGGACATGGCTCAAAAAGGATAGATCTTTGCGGGAGAGATTGCTTGACATTCCGGGATTGGGGACTAAGGGATTGCGTGATTGCCAGGTAAAGGCCATCATGAACCTTGAGAACTCTTTCAAGGATAACCGGCCAAGGGCACTTATCCAGATGGCAACAGGGTCGGGAAAAACATATACTGCTATTACTTTTATTTACAGGCTGCTGAAATATGCAGATGCTAAAAAGATTCTTTTCCTTGTAGATACAAGAAACCTTGGAGAGCAGGCTGAGCAGGAATTCATGGCCTATGTGCCTAATGATGATAACCGCAAGTTCACTGAGCTGTATAATGTACAGCGGCTGCGTTCCAATTATATTGCTTCGGATAGTCAGGTGTGTATTTCCACTATCCAGCGTTTTTATTCTATTTTGAAGGATGAAGAGCTGGATGAGGAAACTGAGGAGGAGAATCCTGCTGAGAGGAAGTGGCAACCGAAAGAACCGATTCCTGTTGTGTATAATGAGAAGATACCGATAGAGGAATTTGATTTTGTCGTTATTGATGAGTGCCATCGCTCAATATACAACCTGTGGCAGCAGGTGCTGGATTATTTTGATTCATTTTTGATAGGGCTTACTGCTACCCCGGACAAGCGTACTTTCGGGTTTTTCAATGAGAATGTGGTTAGTGAGTACAGCTATGAAGAGGCTGTTGCAGATGGTGTGAATGTTATTTATGATGTTTATACCATTGAAACTGAGATCACAAAGAATGGTGCGCAGATAAGGGCCAGCGAATTTGTGGATAAAAGAGAGAAACTGAGCCGCAGGAAACGATGGGAACAACTGGATGAGGATCTGATATACAACGGCAAGCAGCTTGACCGGGATGTGGTCAATCCCAGCCAGATACGCAATGTTATCCGGGCGTTTCGGGATAAGCTGCCTGAGATATTCCCCGGCAGGAGTGAGATCCCAAAGACCCTTGTATTTGCCAAGACGGACAGCCATGCGGACGATATTATCCAGATAGTGAGGGAAGAGTTCGGAGAGGGGAACGCTTTCTGCAAGAAGGTGACCTACAAGGCGGAGGACGACCCGAAATCTGTGCTGGCGGCTTTCCGTAATGATTATAATCCGAGGATCGCTGTGACGGTGGATATGATAGCTACAGGTACGGATGTGAAGCCGCTGGAATGCCTGTTGTTTATGAGGGATGTCAGAAGCCGTAATTATTTCGAGCAGATGAAGGGACGCGGTACACGTACCATAGAGTATGATGACCTGAAGAAAGTCACACCTTCGGTGGTTTCGGCTAAGACGCATTTTGTTATTGTGGATGCTGTGGGCGTGACAAAATCCATGAAGACGGATAGCAGACCACTTGAACGTAAGAAAGGTGTTGCTCTGAAGGACCTGCTGGCGGCTGTGACATTTGGAGCGCAGGATGAGGACCTGTATGTGTCACTTGCCAACCGGCTGGCCAGACTGAACAGGCAGCTTACGGATGAGGAAAGAGATAATTTTGCCCAGAAGGCAGATGGCAAGACTGTTAACCAGACGGTGAGGGACCTGCTGAATGCTTATAATCCAGATATTATTGAGACCAAGGCTTTTGATATCAAGCAACGCCAGCCGGAGATGCCGGAGTCACAGGTGAAAGTGCAGGCTCAACAGGAGTTGATAGATGTTGCAAGGTCGACATTTACCGGAAAGCTGAACGAATACATTGAGAATGTTCGCAGGGTGCATGAGCAGATAATCGATACGGTGAATATTGACAATGTGACCAGAGCCGAATGGGATAAGGATGCTGTGGCAAATGCAGAGGAGCTTGTGAACGATTTTAAAACATATCTGGAAGCTCACAGGGATGAGATCACGGCGCTGAAGATATTCTACAACCAGCCCTTCCGGCGCAGGGAAGTTACCTTTGATATGATCAAGGAAGTGCTGGAGAAACTGAAGATGGAAAAGCCCCAGTTTGCACCTTTCAGGCTCTGGCATGCATACGAGCAACTGGAAAAGGTCAATGGTAACTCACCCAAAAACGAGCTTACAGCTCTGGTTTCCCTTATCCGCAGGGTGACTGAGATAGACCCGGTTCTTACAGCTTACGATTTGACGGTCAACCGCAATTTCCAGGATTGGGTTTTCAGCAAACAGGCCGGAACCCTGAAGTTCAATGAAGACCAGATGAACTGGCTGCGCATGATAAAGGATTACGTTAGCAACAGTTTCCACCTGGAAATAGATGACCTCGATTACACTCCTTTCGATGCACTGGGCGGTCGTGGCAGGATGTACCAGCTCTTTGGCGATGAGATGAACGTGATCATCAGCGAATTGAATGAGGCACTGGCGGCTTGAATTTAAAAATAACTGTGGTGTAAACTGTGGAGATAAGTACGGTGTAAAGTTCAGAGAAAGTGAACTTACAAGAGTATGAATCAAGTTTCTGCGATGAAGATTAATGTGAAGAATATGTTGGGTGAAAAGTTGGGTGAAAAGTTGGGTGATGATTGGGTGAAAGTTGGGTGGAAAAACATCAATATTGGAGAAATTATTGATTTTGTAGGCGGGGGAACTCCAGACAAAAAAAAATCTGAATATTGGAATGGAAATATAAAATGGGCTTCAGTAAAAGATGTAAAAAATAAATACTTGCATGAAACACAAGACAGGATAACTGAATTGGGACTCAAAAACAGTTCTTCACAATTAGCAAGAGAAGGAGAACTAATATTAGTCACTCGCATTTCTCCGGGAAAATGTGTGATTGCAAAAGATGACATAGCTATTAACCAAGATTTAAAAATTGTTAGACTTAAATCAGATGTTTCAACTAACTTTCTTTACTACTTTTTTACTGCAACAGAAAATGAGTTCATAAAAAGATCGAGTGGTACAACTGTAAAAGGAATAAGGCTTGAGGAGATTAGAAACGTCAAACTTAATCTCCCACCACTCCCCGAACAACGCGCCATAGTCTCCAAAATCGAGCTGCTCTTCAGCGAACTCGACAACGGCATCGCCAATCTCAAACTGGCACAGGAGCAGCTCAAAGTTTACAGGCAGGCGGTGCTGAAGAAAGCGTTTGAGGGAGAGCTTACGAAGGAGTGGCGAAAATCAAATGAAAATCAAGATATAAATAAGTTCATTTATGAAATAGATGAGAAAAGGGCAGACTACTTTCTACAAAAAGGCAAGAAGGTAAAGAAAGTCAAACCAGTTAGTGAAGAGGAAATTTCAGAGCAATCACCTTTGCCACTTAATTGGAAACATGTACGTTTAAATGATTTATCATTTTTAATCACAGATGGTAAACATGGTGATTGCAAAAATCAAGATGCTTCTGGGTACTTTTTTATCAGTGCTAAAGACATTTTCGATGGAAAAATAAACTATAAAAATGCTCGCCAAATAACGAAAGATGATTTTGAAGAAGTACATAAAAGAACTGATTTACAACCTGAAGATGTGTTAGTTACAAATGCAGGAACCATTGGGAGAATTGCAATTGCGACTGCAAACGATAAAACATCAAAAACAACTTTTCAAAAAAGCGTCGCTATTATAAAGAAACCGAATTTATTAGTTGATTCAAAATACCTTGCTTATCATTTGGAAAATGATGTTGAGCGAATTAAAATGGTTTCTAAAGGAACAGCACAGAAAAACTTGCTTCTTGGAACAATGTCTGAATTGATAATTTCAATTTGTCCTTTTAAGGAACAAAAACAAGTTGTCACCGAAATCGAAACCCGCCTTTCAGTCTGCGATAAAGTGGAACAGGATATCGCGGAGAATCTGGAGAAGGCTGAGGCGCTTAGGCAGAGTATCCTGAAAAAGGCGTTTGAGGGGAAGTTGCTGAGTGAGAGGGAACTGGAGGAAGTGAGGTTGGCAGAGGACTGGGAACCGGCTGAGGTTTTGTTGAAAAGAGTGAAGGCTGAGAGAGCAGAAAGTGGGAAGAGATGAGGGAGCAACTGAGGGAGCAAAATCGAGTACTAGAAATAAACATAGATAGTGTTGAAAACAAATCATAAAAGTTTATAACTGCAACGTATCCTTGATACAGTAAATAGGCATAAAACAAAGGAAGATTATGATATCCGAGCAATTGAGGAGCATCATCAGAGATGGTGAAGGACTCACAATAGAATTCAAAGAGTGCACGCATCAGGTTAACAAAGATGTATACGATACCGTTTGTGCATTTCTCAATCGCAATGGTGGGCATATTGTCCTTGGAGTTCGGGATGATGGGGTCGTTACAGGGATTGATGCTGATGCTCTGCCACAGATTAAAAAGGACATTGTAACAACACTCAACAATTCTCAAAAAATCAATCCGCCATTGTACATATTGCCGGAATCGCTCAACATTGACGGGAAGATCGTGCTTTACATCAATATTCCTGAAAGTTCGCAGGTGCATCACTGCAACGGGAAGATATTTGATCGAAACGAAGATGGAGACCTTAATATAACCAATAATCCTGATGCAGTAGCTCATCTGTATATCCGCAAGCAAAGCTCATTTTCCGAGAACCGGATTTATCCTTATGTTCGACTGGAAGACCTCAGAAGC
The DNA here is from genome assembly GCA_002507205.1 of Methanolobus sp. UBA32. Classification (GTDB taxonomy): domain Archaea; phylum Halobacteriota; class Methanosarcinia; order Methanosarcinales; family Methanosarcinaceae; genus Methanolobus. Next base: position 45,405 of record DAZF01000025.1, read on the forward strand.
GATCTCATCCAGAGAGTGCGAAAAATAGTCAGCATCAATAACCCGGATCATCCCTGGGCAACAATGACAGATGAACAGCTCTTAAGCAGTGCCCGTTTGCATCAGCACGATTATCAGAGCGGGAAAGAAGGTTACACACTGGCAGCAGTTTTGTTATTTGGTAAAGATGAAGTCATTCAGACCATATTACCTCAATATCGTACCGATGCCATCCTCCGTAAAGTGAATCTGGACCGCTATGACGACAGGGACGACATCCGCACCAACCTCATAGAAAGTTATGACAGGCTCATGGCTTTCGTTGCAAAACACCTCCCAGACCCTTTCTATCTGGAAAAGGACCAGAGGATCAGCCTGCGGGACAAACTGTTCAGGGAAGTTGTTGCAAACATACTCATACACAGGGAGTATCTCAACGGATTCCCTGCAAAATTCATAATTGGAAATCATCAGGTTACTTCTGAGAACGCCACCAGACCGCATGGACATGGAATTATCGACCCCGCCGACTTCACGCCATATCCTAAAAATCCTGTAATTGCCCGTCTGTTCAAGGAAATAGGAAGGGCGGATGAATTGGGTTCAGGTGTAAGGAAACTGTACAAATATACAAAGGCTTATTCAGGAGGAGCAGACCCAAAGTTACTTGAAGGGGATATTTTTAAAATCATTATTCCTCTTACCCATCAAGCTACCCCCCAAGCTACCCC
>DAZF01000051.1 GCA_002507205.1 Methanolobus sp. UBA32
AATCTTTGATTTAATGTGAGTTTAAAAACGGTGGTCTTCTTACTCCAACATGATAAATTCCATTAAAATAATCAGACTGCTTTGAAACTTGAAAGTGTAATGTTACGTTCCCGAGCGTGATCCACAATCGCTTGCGGATAATCAACTCCCTGAAGTGTCTGCCCTTTGTCCAGAGAGTGAATTACCTTTGGCTCAATCTCTGCCAGCTCAGGAACCCACTCTTTGATGTAAAGGCATTTTTTATCGAACTTTCTCTGCTGAAGCCACGGATTGAAAATACGGAAATAGGGTTGAGAATCTGCACCTGTGGATGCTGCCCATTGCCAGTTACCATTATTGACACATGGATCATAATCCACAAGCTTACTGGCAAAATAGCGTTCACCCCACTTCCAGTCGATATGCAGATCCTTCACAAGGAAAGAAGCAACTATCATCCTCACACGGTTGTGCATGTACCCCGTGGCATTGAGTTCCCGCATACCGGCATCGACAATCGGGAAACCAGTCTGCCCTGCACACCACGCATCAAAAAGGTCCTTATCATCAGACCATGAGAGAGCATCGAACTTTTGTTTGAAAGCATGTTTGAAAACATGAGGAAAGGCAATGGCAATGTGTGTGAAAAAGTCGCGCCAGTGAAGTTCATTGATAAGAGTGTGATCTGTACCGAGTTCATCCACCACATAATGATAGAATTCCCTTATTGATATTGTGCCAAATTTATTGTGAGCTGACAGGCCGGTAGTTCCCTGTATTGAAGGATAGTCGCGTTCATTATAATAATTCATGAACTTCCACAGTTCCTGCAAAACAGAAAGAGCATGACTTCTGCCACCTTTTACGAAAAGGTGATCGTTTTTGTAATTAGACGATAACTCTGAAAGGTCAACCTGTTCCAGACCGATGTCCCCGGAATAGAATTTACCCCCAGCCAGCATAACCGGAAGAGGAACTTCCATTTTTGAAGCTTTCCGGAAGAATTGGGAGAACACTTTGTAGGGCATCCCTTCATTGGTAAGGACAGTACCAGGTTCATGGAGTAGAGAGTCGTGATAACTTACCACATCGATACCTGCATCATGGCACGTACCAGTTATCAGACCATCCCTCCTCCTGCTGAAAGATGTGTAATCCATGTTAAAAAAGACTGCATCAATGCTATGTTTCTCATTGATATCCATTATAACAGTTTCAGGAAGGTCGGAGAAAAGTAACAGCTTGCCACCCATAGATCTCAATTGATTTTGAAGATCATCCAGGCATTCCAGAAGTAACTGGAATGCATTGTGATTAAAGTATTTCCTGTTTTCATCTGCAAGTCTCGGGTCGAATATAAAGCAGGTGATGACCTCGTCCGACAGCTCCAGAGCGCTGTTCAGAGCAGTGTTATCATCTACACGAAGGTCGCGCCTGAATATGAAAAGAGAACGTTTATAGTTGTTACCCAATCATTCCACCTCAATGGCAACTTCATTGCGCATAAGAGAGGGAGGAATCCAAGGAGGATGGTATCGCATAAGGAAAAAGTCCCCTTTGGTAACCAGATCATGCTCATTAAGCTGGGATTTGAGTAGATCCAGGTTCTTTTCAATAGCATTATCGTTGACATAACCAGAGAATGTAATTGTAGCTACCTTTCTTGCAGGAATGACGCGTATGAGAATATCACCCCTTTCAGGTACAGGAGCATTATTGATATCGTAGCCTTCCGGCAATATAAAGGACATGTTGACAGATGATCCCTCGCCAAAAGTGATCACAGGGGAGGTCATATTTATCCTTGTTTTTTCTTTGTTTTTTCCTGATATGTAAGCTGCAAGCGCAGAGAATACTGCACCGGAATCATTTGCCTCTGTTGATACCACAGTTAATTCACCGTACTGCCTGACTTCAACACCATTATCCAGCTCATAAAGTGTTTCGTATTCAATTTGTTCCGTTGTCATAGAAACATACACCCCCGAAATTAACCACATGGCAACCATAACAGTAACCACCGTCAGTATAACAAAGACGACACCCGCTTTGTCCATAATAGGAGATTGCTCTGAAAGTTAAAAGTCTTTTAGGCATAAGAACAGGAAGAAGAAGAAGATAGACACACCCGTTATGTGATTACTATATTACTTTAATGATTGGCCCATGTTTTCTTTTTCAGGGAATCCCCACGGAGCCATTTAATATATATTTCGTCCATGCCTGCTCTTTGCATCCGAGTGATAAAGAAACATGCAAGCAATGAGAAGTTAAACGAACATACAAAGGTTCGCGATAAACTGCACGAAATTATAAAAAGCGTAAACTCTTGAGAGTTAAAAACCTAATAGAAAAAGTTGAGTGCGCCGACCGGGATTCGAACCCGGGTTTAAGGCTTGGAAGGCCTCAGTCATAGCCACTAGACCATCAGCGCAGTCTGGACACCCAATACAGTATTTTTAAAGATATAACGTTTTCGCCTGATAATGAATGTATTGAGGAATCGTATATAAACCCGCACGGCCTTCACTATTATAGATGAGTCAGGAACTGGCAGACGTAGCCATCCATACGGAAGGGATCAGCAAGAGATACGAACAAGTGACCGCTGTGAAAGAGGTCAGCATCACAGTGAAGAAAGGAGAGCTTTTCGGCCTGCTTGGACCTAACGGAGCAGGGAAATCGACACTCATTGGCATGCTTTCCACCATGCTCAAGCCCAGTGCAGGAGAGGCACAGGTATGGGGATATGACATAAAGACCAGTCCTATAAAGGTGCGCACTTCCATAGGCGTCGTATTCCAGGGCACAACCCTTGACCAGAAGCTCACCGGGCGCGAGAACCTTGACCTGCATGGGAGGCTTTACGGACTGGACAGGAAAGAGCGCCACGAGAGAATAGCAGAAGTGCTGCGGCTTGTGGAACTGACCGACTGGGCTGACGAGATAGTACAAAAGTATTCAGGCGGAATGATGCGCAGGCTTGAGATAGCAAGAGGACTTATGCACCATCCCAACGTACTCTTTCTTGACGAGCCCACCCTCGGACTCGACCCCCAGACAAGGAACCACATCTGGGAATACATCAAGAAGCTCAACCAGGAAAAGAACATCACAATGGTTCTGACCACACACTACATGGAAGAAGCAGACATGCTCTGCAACCGTATTGCCATCATCGACCACGGAGAAATAATCGCCCTTGGAACTCCTGCCGAATTAAAATCAGAACTAGGAGGAGACATCATAACCCTGAACTTCTCCAGCGAGGATGATGTGCAAAAGATGGTGGAGCAATACACCCGGACAGCGAACCAAAAAGACATAACGACATCCGGCACTTCCATCCGCATAACCGCATCCGATGGCGAGAGAACAATACCCGAATTACTGAAGATAACAACGGACCTCGAGCTTCAAATTGAATCCGTGAGCCTGAGAAAACCAACGCTGGATGATGTATTCCTTCATCATACCGGGAAGAATATACGATACTCAGGCCCCGATGATCGCAAACGCACCCGCGGCATCAGGCGCATGAGACGTACTGCAAAATAATTAAAATTTTAATCATAATTACAGGGAATAACTTTCACGCAGCTCCTTTATCCTGTCCCTGAGTTCTGCCGCCCTCTCAAATTCAAGATTCTTGGCGGCAAGATGCATATCAGCCTCAAGATCGATAATAACATCAGTAATTTCCCTTGCGGACATATCTTCGGTTATTGCCAGAACACCGGATACAGCCTCGTACTCTTTCGTCTCCACAAGTTCCTTTTGCAGGGATTTACGGATAGTAGTTGGAGTAATACCATGCTCTTCATTGAATTTGGCCTGTAGCTTGCGACGCCTTTCAGTCTCATTGATGGCACGCTCCATTGAACCTGTTATCCTGTCCGCATAGAGTATAACACGACCTTCCACATTTCTGGAAGCGCGACCCATGGTCTGGATAAGAGAACGCTCTGAACGCAGGAAACCTTCCTTATCAGCATCCAGAATAGCGACAAAAGCAACTTCAGGAATATCAAGTCCCTCACGCAGGAGATTGATACCCACAAGCACATCAAAATCCCCTTTCCTCAGACCCCGGACGATCTGTGAGCGTTCAAGAGTATCGATATCAGAATGCATGTACCTCACCCTTATCCCCAGTTCCATCAGGTATTCCGTGAGATCCTCTGCCATCCTCTTAGTAAGGGTTGTCACCAGAGTCCTGAAACCTTTGGCAGTCACCTTACGGACCTCACCAATAAGATCGTCAACCTGATTCTCCACAGGCCTGATAGTGACTTCAGGATCAACAAGACCCGTAGGACGAATGATCTGCTCCACAACCGCCTTGCTTTTCTCAACTTCATACTCAGCAGGAGTCGCTGAAACATAGATGACATCATTCAGCCTTCTTTCAAACTCATCATAGCGCAATGGCCGATTATCAAGAGCAGATGGCAGACGGAAACCATACTCCACAAGAGACTGCTTCCTTGCCCGGTCACCATTGTGCATGCCCCGTACCTGAGGAATAGTAACGTGAGATTCATCTATTACCACAAGATAGTCATCGGGAAAGAAATCCAGCAGTGAAGATGGAGGCTCGCCGGGACGGCGGCCGTCAAAATGCCGCGAGTAGTTCTCAATACCACTGCAATAACCAAGTTCCTTTACCATTTCCATATCAAACTTGGTCCTCTGCTCAAGCCTCTGGGCTTCAAGGAGCTTGTTCTCAGAACGCAGTACCGATAACCTGTCCTGAAGTTCGGCATCAATGGTCAGGAGTGCCTTTTCAATATACTCCTCAGGCATCACAAAATGCTTTGCAGGGTAGATACCAATACTCTCGCCCGGAAGCACCTCTTCCAGTACTTTTCCTGTAACCGGTTCAAAATAGACTATCCTGTCGATCTCATCACCAAAGAGTTCGATCCGGATACCATTGTTTTCCTGGGCAGGGAATATCTCAATGGTGTCCCCCCTCAGCCGGAAAGTTCCCTGAGTGAAAGCAATATCATTCCTTTCATACTGTATATTTATAAGAGATTCCAGAAAAGAAGGCCTATCTATCTCTGCACCCGGAGTAAGCATTACAGACATCGCCCTCCATTCATCAGGCGAACCCAGGTTATAGATACAAGATACACTGGCAACGACTATGACATCTTTGCGTTCAAGCAGGGATTTGGTAGCTGAAAGCCTGAGACGGTCAATTTCCTCGTTAATGGATGCATCCTTCTCAATATATGTGTCCGTAGTAGGCATGTAAGCTTCTGGCTGGTAATAATCATAATAACTGACAAAATATTCCACTGCATTATCAGGGAAAAACTCGCGGAATTCAGAGAACAGTTGTGCTGCAAGTGTTTTGTTGTGTGCTATCACAAGAGTGGGTTTCTGTACATTCTGGATAACATTGGCTACCGTAAATGTTTTTCCTGAACCGGTCACACCAAGTAAGGTCTGGTGCTTCTTGCCCGACAGCATACCTGCAGTGAGCTGAGATATTGCTTTTGGCTGGTCACCCTTTGGACTGTACTCTGAGACTAGTTTGAAAGGACGCATCAATATATGTATTGAACCGAATGCCTATAAACATATTCACAACTTAGATGCATACGTATTCTTACGCAGATAACGACAAATTACAGCTTAACACAATCACAAGCTCACTACAGCATCACATGAATATCAAAAAGTACAGCACACCGAGGAAAATTGCCAGTATGACCAGGGTTCGGGTGCTTTTTGCGTCCGAGCCAATGATTACAGGAATGGGACCAAGCATAATAATTCCACCACCCCGAACCTCATTGTTTCTGCCCTGAAAAGAGGTTTTAAAATCATCACCATATGGAATTGAAGTGTGCTCATCACCCCTATTTGATTTCCCAGACCCATCAAAGCTTGCCGTAAATATCAGAAAAAAGCCGGAAATAATCATCAGAATACCAATCATCACTAGATAGGAACCCATCATCAGAGGCGCCTCCGTACAATAAGATAGATAACAGCTATGAGTGCACCAGACCAGAACATGGATATNNGCTATTGGAATGGGACCTATCAGAATAATGCCACCAAATTCACCCGTTCCGTTTAAGGAGGAGATAAGCACACCTGCCGAAACAAGAACAAAACCCAGAATAACAAGAGTGATTCCGGTATTGAAAATATCCTGAGAAGAACGCATAGGAATAGATATAGTAAAAATCAATTAAAAAGCTAATTAAGACCCTATATTACTACAGAGTCAATATTGGATCCTGTGATACACAGGCTCACCGGATATTTCTTCCATCTTGTAACTGGATTCCTGTTCATCAGCGATGTAACGATATTCACGCTGTGTCCTGTTACCTCTGCGCTCAAGCAGGTTCTTGCGGAACATACGAGAAAGATATGTGGATACCGTGCTTTGTTTTATAGCTCCGTAAATCCTCTCATAATGCTGCTGGACATCCTGGGATGAGAACCAGACGCGAGGGTACTCATATTTAAGGAACAGCTCAAGGCGCTCGTTGATAGTCAGAGACATATCATTAAGCCTGTCCTGAAGCAGAGGAGTCCTGCGACGTGCAGATTGATTGGAAACAGCCGGCGGAGCTTGCTGTTGAGGATACCTATTTTGCTGGACCGTAGATGACAGAGTTTTTGCCGGCTGTCCGTATCCATACTGTTGCGCGCCCCCAGGAGGTAGGGTAGGCTGCATATATTGTTGTGGTTGATAATTTTGCATCCCAGGCTG
>DAZF01000002.1 GCA_002507205.1 Methanolobus sp. UBA32
ATGCGGAATAGTTCCTGAAGGACTGGATCATTTTTTACTTCATTATACTTCATTTTATCGAATTTCCCAAGACTGAGAACATCGGGTATAAACCAGAAATTCCATAAATAATTCCTCATGCGTAATGCTTGTCGTCCTCGAGTTCCTTCTCGAGCCGCATTACATATACGCTATCTGGTTTGTCCATCTCAATCGCTTCCACCTGTCCCATCATTACATGAACTATAGGTTCTTTGGGGAGTTTGCGATTAAGTTTCTTGCTAATCCACTGTTTGATTCTTTCAAGTCCTTTCGGTCTTGGTATGATCTCTATAAACTCAGGGAACTCATAACCTTGTTTGAAAGCATAAGCTCTACCGGAGCATGTTCTAACCACATTTGTCATGTGATCACCGCACTTAAAAAAAGTTAAAGAATGGGGACAGACTCAAGCTGTCGTATCTCTTCCTCTGATGAGATTACAAATGAACCGCGTCCCCATTCTGGATATAATAGATGTGCCCCAACAGGCACTTCCATTCCCTTACGAACCATGGTATATGAAAGGTGAACACCGTTTACCCCTTTTGTGACCTTTACATTCTTTGAACCTTTAGCTGCGTGGGTAGCTTTAAGGTGGTCAACAAACTCATCGGGATTTGAAGGTTCGAATAGTGGATTTCCTGGCATGATATGCATGCCGATATTTAATTCTGTTTTTGCATTTTTCATTTTATGATTCACCCAAACACACGTTCGTTGTATGTCTGCGCAAGCACTACGACACGTAGCGCCTCAGTCCAGTCATCTTCGTACACATGTGCAAAATCCGTTTTATCCACCACCTTCACACATCTTAACGGATCTAAACCAAGCTTTGCGCGAGCCGCATTGATTCTTGTGTGAACGAAATAGACCAGTCCAGCAAGATTCATTTGGAACGCCTTGTACAAATCTCGGGAGCGCCAATCAAAAATAATTTCATATGTGAGGTCGCTCAGTTGTCTGATATGTACAGATCTCAGGCATGGTGTAGATTTTATTGCACACAGGTCCTCAGCCGGAAGCCAAGTCACTGCTTGTAGTCTACGGTTAAATGGTTTCAGATTGATGGCAATTTTTTCAACCTGATCAAGTTTTGTGTCACCATACAAACACAAACGCTGGTAGTAGGTGTAATCGAATCCGTTTTCAGGGTCCAGTGATTTCTGACAGTCGTTCGACTCTGGATTGAACTGATTACGATATTCAGATACTCCATGCTGCTGCGGGTATAATGGATGCAACTTCGCATCTAACATCTGTTTAATTGCGGGCCCAGTCAACTCAATCTGCAGATTTATATCTCTAGTAAGAGGAGCATCTGGTTCCGACTCTGCCGGTATGACCATACCATTCCGCATAGTTGTATATACTGATAGCGCCCATACCTCGCTAAAGTCATCGGTTTTTATCAGATATGTCTTAGGATACATTCTATCTCCGGTGATAGCGATTAACTGGTCAGGATATACAATAGAACTTATAATAGTTCTGTTGTATAACATTATACGACCAATATAATCTCTAAATTTATAAAATCTCTGTCTCAAAAACTATCTTCTTTACTCTATAGAAGTAGTCATGTTCGAACAGAACTGCTCCTTCATTGTCTGTAGTTCTGTGCATGTGCGCCCTGATTGGTTGAATTTTGAACAGTGAGTTCAGATCCTCAATGAGCTGTATTGGCAGTACTACAACAAGCTCGGTTGTCATGTGTTCTTCCATGAGATTGACAACTTCTTTCGCAGATTCAACAGGACGTTTGTGTAATACAATTCGATAATCTCCAAAGATTCTGTTAAGTTCTCTATACTGTAAAGGAGTGGGGTCGTGACGTGACACCCACAAAACTCTAGTTGGTGTCATCGTCATCACCATCCTTGGTCCAGTCTCCAATGTCCTTGTCGAGACGAAGGCGATAGAATGCCGGATGCCTGTATGAATCCTCAGTCTTCTCCTGATATGTTATTTCGATGACGAACGGTACAGGGATGTTCTGCATAATATTATCCCTTTCCTCATCCGTCAAACCTGTCCCAACCCTGACGGTCTTACCTTCACCGTCCTTACAGACAAGTGCTCCGAGTGTCGTGGAGAATTTTCCAAGACCTCTTTCTTTAGCTACTACCAGAACCTCACACTCGTTCACATCCTTTATCTTAAGGACATCACTGCTTGTCTGGCAGCGCTCTGCTGAGTGTTTGTAGTTGCCGTACATATTGTAAAGGATAATTCCTTCGCCACCGGCATCTATTACCTTGTTGAACTCCACCATGTACTCGTCATCCTTGTTAATGATCATCGGGTTGACGGACAGGTGGGTGCAGGTTGCGATGTTGTCAGTCAGGTATCGATAGCGTAACCTATACTGAGCTTTCAGTGTTGGTACATCGAACAGAACAACCTTGATGAGTCCATTCTCACGCTGTTTGTGGAGGCATTTTTCAACTCCCATGTTTAGCGTGCCGGAAACATACTTGTAGTTATCCTGATCCGTGGGGTATTTGTCGATGTGAGCCTCACCATCGAGGATCACACCTTTAATGAAATGGTTTTCTAAAAGCGATACAATGTGGGGTAATTTATCGGTGTACTCGTTAAAGTCACCTGTATTTTTCGTTTTTGATCTTGAGTAAATCCGGCACTTACCATCAAGGTCGATGACAAGCTGTACACGAACACCATCGATCTTCCTTTGGATTCCAAAGCCTCTGATGTCGTGCTTCTTAGGATTGAACTTCATGGCTTTTTGCAAATAAATGGGTTGCATAATTACCACCTTAGAATAATGTAAGCTGTCCTTTTGGACTCGTTTTTTCTATGCGTGTGTTCTCTTCGGATGAGGATGACCCGTGCGGTTTATCGAACTTGTACTCGAAGATGTTGATGTCCTCGCCGGTAATCGGATCCTGAACGATGATGTCGCCAGTACAGAACCGTTCTATATACTCATCAGCGTATGGAGCGTAGTGTTCAATGCTACGCATAGTGTTCTTCGTGTACTCTACTATCTGCCTGAAATCAGGTACTATGGCAAACTCCTCGTAGAAGTCTGAGACTGAGTAAAGATTCTCTCGCCCTGGTTTCTCAACATTAAGATAACCGAGGTCTGAAAGATGTTTGAGATGTGAGTCAATTACCGGTATGGTTGCATTGACACTCTCGTTGCGTAAAAGACGCTGTATCTCTGCCTTTGACCTCTGACCGTTCTCATCGAGGACCTTGATAATTATCTTCTCGAGATGCGAACATCTCAGAGCTGACTCTACAAGGTTAGTTCCGAAGATCCTGTGATTTAAGAACATGTCAGCAGGAGTTATGAATAGTGTCGATTGTCCTTGAACTGTACCGGACATACGCTCTTTGTAGTGAAAGCGTGCAATACCTTCGCAGTTCTTAAGGTACTTCGGGAAATCCCTACGCGCCGTTGTGAACACCGTTGGAATGAACGATTTCAAAAGACCGCCTGCAGGATTTACATAAATGTCATACTCGGGTAAGTTAGAAATGTGCCATTTTAAACAAGCCTTCTTAAGATTGTCCACCTGTTTGACATCGAACGGGTTCTCCACGTTCTCTGCCTGTCTGGACATTACAGACTTGGTTTGTTTCTGAGATCCGTCCACAGTTACCTCGACCAACCTTGACCTCATCTCTGCCCCCATCTCAACGTTACTTGCAGATTCATCTGCACGGGATACCACGAATGGGCGTGGTGGCAGTATCATGTCGTTGGTTCCGCCGACTATACCTTTGGAACGTTTGTATTCGTAGGGCTTACCCTCACCCCAACTCTTGAATATCTCAATCCAGTCATTATTGATCTTGTTGAGCTCTCTGATTTCAACGTACTTACACTTCTCGATCTTCTTAGCCATGTCGAAGATAGCCTTCTCTGAACCGCCCTCAACTACAAGGCCGTCCCCTGGCATCAGACAATCGATACATGCATCCATTACAGCAGACTTACCGCCGGCTGATGGACCAGATACATAAGAACAGATCTTTGAAAGAATATAGATGGTGAACAGAGACATTCTTGTTTCGTGTTCACCAACAAGTGTATCGTCAAGGATCTCGTTGACATCAAAAAGGGTAGGAATGACTGTATCGCGAACCTGCTCAAATAGTTTGAACTCTTCATCGGTTAGGTTCAATGCTGTCTTGAGCTTCTCGATCTCAGCTTCTCTCATGGCAGCTTCAAAGCTGCTCATCGTTTTTCACCTATGATAGATTTACGCGCTTATCATTCCGTCTACTGCAACGGTATTTAGCACTGCCTTTGCCCTGTCCTCAGTGATTCCTGCAAGATCCTTGTTCTTCATGATCACGGATACTGCATAATCATACTCGATCGGACCGTTCTCTTTGGCGTGATTGAGCAGCTCACTGATGAACTTCTCCTCAGCCTCAGTCTTCTGAATGTTGAGTACTGCACCCTTCTCGAAGTTGTACAGATATCCAGGACCACTTGGGTTTTCAAGGCGGGTGATCTTGGTCATCACATCAGGAACGTCAAGCCCTTCTGCAAAGAGCTTCTCAGCGTATTCAGAGAATGATATGTGTGCTCCGAATCCGATGCTGAGTCTCTGCTCCTTCTCTGGATCAGGGTCTTCGATGTGCAGTGCGAACTTGTACTGGCACTTTACCTTGTCGTCACCTTCGCCCACTCCCTTCAAGTACTGGCACTCAGAGCAAAGGCGTTCTTCCTTGTATCCGCTTGCGACCAGCTTTCCGACTTCGCCATCGAATGACATACATTCAGGTGTCTTTCCTCTGAACAGTTGTCTGGTCTTGTTTCCACCGACTATGTGGAACTCTTTAGCCTGTCCTATTGGAAGGGCTGTCTTGATCTTCAAGTAAACAAGTTCTTTCTGAACTGTGTTGTCGTTTCCGTTTCCTTTCACAAGCATTCCTGCAAATTTTGATTCCATGTCAATTACCTCTTCTATTTCTTTTGCCTGTCGGCAGGACTCCTACTAGGATGTCCGTCATTATAAGCTTCACTACATACTAAATATATGGGAGGAGTAAAGCTTATAAGAATGAACTGTATAAATAAATTTATGTTATGCAACAGATTCTCTCGTAACTCTTGGCACTTTGAACCAAACTACGAGGTCTATACATTCACATGCTTATCCTGCTCAGCCCTTGGACTTACACCAGCACAGCGCGAAGACGTGCAACATATCCTACAAAATATTTGGAAGGATAAAGCACAACTACTTGGTGCGAAGCTGATGTACGAGGACATCGTTCTTGGAATAATCAAGTACGTGTCTCCTGTTGATGCGGATATTCAACCTTACATCAAAGCCATGTATGGCAAGAACAGTGACGAGCACACAGTGCGCGTCTTTAAAGTTGTGAGCATCTTGGAAGATCTGTTACGCGATCAATGAAATCGCGACACCAGAGCTCTTTCGGCTCAACTCTTTTTACATGATCTTCATGAGTGCATCTCTGAGCGAACCTATCGAAGTGTTTACACTGTGTATGGTTTGGCACCTGTGTTTTGCGTGGGTACTTCTCAGCTTCACTTTCAGAGCGTTGCTTCATGGGTAAGTAAGTTCTTTCTGGATATTTTCCCAAAAATAGTCTCTCCGTTTTTACATAGCACAAGCTCAAGAATTTAACTTAGCTTGTACACGATGATAGAAAAAATGTTTAGAAAAAGAGCTTGAAGTTCGTGTAAGGGACTAGTGTAAACTCTCTCTCTGAAATAACTTGTTCGGCAATAGCAATGATATCTTCTGCCGAATAATCTTTGTTCAACTTCTTATAATCGTTGATGAGCTCTTGAATCTCAACAGCTACATCTACATCAACGTTGTCTTCCTTTAACAGAAGATGGTAGACATTCTCAGCTTTCCTTACAGCTTTGAGATCTCCTTCATGTTGGTATATCAGTGTTATCAGCGTTGCCATGTCACACACTCCCATTGTTTCAGTGTGGAATATCGTTTTACAAACGATCATATCTCCAACCTCAATGAAGATAGGTCGATGATGTTTTGCAGTTAAACGCATGCTCCAATATTTATATAAGTTTCCGTGGTCAACATTTTTGTAATGTTTGTTCGGTAACTCCTTGTATATTGTAGTTAAGCGTTTCGCTACTGTCTGTTTAACTAGGTACATGTATGAACAATATTTGCCGTCATTATGCTCGATAAGTATTTTTATCGAATTGCATTTATGTACTTGCGACTTCCCATCATGTACAACAATAGTCCCTGCTTGAACATCGTCAATTAATTTCATCCAGTAATTGAATGGTTCATCATACATAGATGAAAGGTCATCCAATACTTTATTGAGATCTGAAAATTCAATCATATTACCCCGATATTTTCTTCACCATTTTATTTAAGTGTCCCCTATTCACTTCCCATGCAACGTGTGTTTTGCTACGACCTCGCTGAGATACCATTCCGTATCCCATCATGACCTGCAAAATTTTACCACTGATTCCTACTTCTTTCGAAGTGAAAATGTCACTATCATGTTTTGATAGCACACGTAATTCACGCTCAAACTTAAGCAGAGCGCGCTTATGCACCATCTTCGCCTTCGATCTTCTGAACTTGGATTTCCGGTTTAAGATTTATTTTGAATACGAAATCCCTGTCACAACCACCGTTCTCAGTCTCACACGTTTCAACACTGCGATGCTGATAGTTCGGTGGTAGATCTCTCGGGAACGCTACTGTGTTCTGCGTTCCGCANNTTCCGCAATACGGACATTCCACATGTGTTCTACTTGGTGGTTGTTGTTTAGGCATTTTAGTTATCCCTCCATTTGTCTCCAAATTTATTGCATTTCTCGAGTATGAATGCAGCATGACCGAAGAGGTCAGCATCATCGGCACTACCGAAGGCTGCATCCATTGCCGCATGATATCTGAGCTGTCTTATGACCGGTGTTAGATCACGGCGCTGCTACTGTTCTGGTAACAGCAGAGATCACTTTCAACATATTCTACTGGTAATTTTTCCATAGGAAGCGCCTTGATGTCGGTGACTTCGATGAGTTCCTGCTCAGTGCGCTTATATTTAATTTGCATCATTGGTCAACACCTTCCATTATGTTAAGTAGTGTTCTGAAATCCACTGTGGCACCTGAGGCTGCCTTGTGACCACCGCCACCAAAGCTCTCGGCGATTTCTCCTACATCCACTGTATCAGAGCGGAAGCTCAGGATAACTTCATTGTTGATAACCTNNGCCACATCACTGCCATATCATAATCGTCTTGCTTGTAGACGTACTCACCGAGAGTTGATATGTCAGTGGTCGCATTCATGATGCGGGCACGGTGCCCGAAAAATGTAATGTCTGTTCCGTGATTGAACAGTTGCTCGACTCTTCTTCTCTTTGCTTCGAGCAGGACAGAACCGTGAATCTCAAGATCCTCTTCTGCAGCCTCAGAGAATATCGGAGAACCGAACAGGACTTCCCAAATATTGTCCTTTGGATCGGTGAGTTCGTACACTGCAGCCTCACAGACTGCCCGCGTGTTCTTGTACTTGAACTGCCACATATCCATGTCACCTACAAGTGAGATGATGTTCGGAGTTCTTGCCTCTGGATTTTTCAGGTAGTCCCATGTCAGTTCACAACCGGACTTCTCAAGGCTCCTGATTCCAAAGATGTTCTTATCTTCCCATGCTTCGCGCTGCTGTTCCATAGCGGTCCTGTGGTGGTCTATCCAGTCAAGACTGTCACAGGCCTCAGCGAGTTCACGCATGTTCGGGAAGCTGAAATCAACGACCCATACTTCCTTACCTTCGATCTCCTCAGGTTTCCACATATCACCGTAGTTCACACTCACGAACTCGGTGTCTGGATAAAAATGATTCACGATGGCTGCGGCAGTGATACCGTCAAGGTCATCGTGGTAAAAGACGATACGATTATTTTGTGTCATAAGCTAAACGCCTCAAATATTTTGCCTAATGTATATTTATCATGTTTATAATAATTTAAAGCCCACAATAAAACGTGAGTATTAATTTCACCCATACTTTGATTATTGTGTACAGAATGATGCGCTAACCGGTGAATCTTCGCCGGTATATAAATGACATCTTCATTATTATTTACATGTAAGTGATGCGCATGTGCACCTTTAAAATATGTATTGATCACATTGAATCCGAAATTACGTTTGCGCTTATCTCTAACTTTAAGCCATTTTTCAGGATTTATTGTGTAGTAATACCTAGAATAACATGTACCACATAATCGTGATTCATTAACATACCACCATCGTACAGAGTTATTCCCGCACTCAGAACATAATTCATCACCAGTTAACTTGTCTTGTACTTGTGTAACAGGCTCGTTCATATATCGTATAAACGCATTCCA
Organism: Methanolobus sp. UBA32; assembly: GCA_002507205.1. Taxonomy (GTDB): domain Archaea; phylum Halobacteriota; class Methanosarcinia; order Methanosarcinales; family Methanosarcinaceae; genus Methanolobus. The sequence continues at coordinate 8,397 of DAZF01000002.1, forward strand.
CGAACCAAACAGTGTGGTTATAGCTTTTTTAGATGGGTATGGGCGCTTTGCATCTTGCGCCATCATAGCTCTATTGTGCATAGATTGAAATTTATAATATGCTTGAACACATTCATCTTTAGTATATGTATTTAAAGATGGCATATATCCTGCTAATATAACTGCATTGTTCCATGAACCAAATCTTTTCTGATATGTCTTATACGCCGGATATCCAAGTGATGCTTTAAAATCATGTTCTGTAGGTATTCTATTGTGGGTCTGAATAAACAATTTTAGTATAGAAATAAGATCTTCATTCGAATAATTAACACCATCACCCTCTCATTTTAACTGTCATTTATGGTTCCCTCAAAATATTATGAGCTGCTATCAGGCGGCTCGGGTCCAGCTCAGGGTTATCGGTCTGCACTACTGCGACATGATGACCTACAACATGTCTGAGAATGAGTTCGGTCTTATCATTCGAAGCGTTCAGTTCGATAGTATTACCGCAGAACTTGCAATGAAGTTCCTCTTCTTTGACGTGTAGGAGCTCGTCCTCATCATCACACTGGAATGTTGGTAGTTCATCTCCGATGTAGGTAGTGTCAGGTTTACACATTTCAACAGATGTGGTCTTTATGCGAATGTAGCTGCGAGTAAATCCGTTTACTGCTGTTCGCCAATCCTCACCCTACATTCTCCAAGCGTTTGCAATGTTTTCACTAACCATAGTTGCACCTCTCTAAAATAGAATACTGTCACTGCTTTAGTGTGAACGCTTCGTCTTGTTCTGAAAGTTCTTAGAAGGTGAACAAGTTTGACACACTCCGCGCTCATATCACCGCAGTGACAACAAAAGTGCACGTACTTGATTCTCATAAGGATTATTAATCCTTATCGTCTTCAAACTTCAGGGCACTTTTAGGGATACTAAAATTCCCTAGCGCCTCAGTAAAGAATGTGATAGATTTCTTGGTTGAACTTAGAATTATAAAAGTTGCTGATGCTGGTATTTTGAGCACCATTGCAAACCACTCACCGATATCTACCGACTTCCCCTCAAGATGTTTTAAGTCATCTCGCCGTGACTCAGTGATCCAGTGTCGCATTAAAATATAGCACCCCTGCCGGTAACCTTTACAAGATATCTGTTGAACTTGCTTGCTACCGTTTCAAGTGCCTCATTACGTTTGATTTCAAAGTCTTTCTGACATTCAGGACACAGGTCCAGTCCGTGAACGTGGCTTACTGAGGGTACAATTTTATCCATCGGTACGTTTAATGCTACACCAGTATGACCGCCGCAGCAGTCGCAAAACTTCATTTCCATATTAATTCACCATTTTTCGTGGGAGTAAAATTACAAGTCTTCTCGTTCTGTCCAGTACTCTATGATACGATTGATCTGCGGGCTTTCGCGTGGGTATTGATCGCTCACTCCAACCGTTCGTACTTTGGACAGATATTCTGGATATCTGCGTGCTATCCAACGCTCCTGTTCGAGATCCATACAGTAGACAATATCAGCCCACTCAAGAGTGTCCGGTATACACTTGTCAACTATCTGGTACGGGTATCCAAAACTGATACCTGCTGAACGAACATCGTACTGTCCTGCTCTGTGTTGTTTGAACCAGAGCTCAAAAGAAGGTGAACGCTGAGCGTTCGCCTGACAAACAAACAATAGTTTCTTCACTCGATATTATTCTCCTTAAAGAATTTTTCAAGACGTACTTCGCACATTGTTTTGAACATCTCAAAGCTGTCAATGGTTCCTTTGTACTCCTCTGCATACCCGNNTGGTGTAGGTGTCATTCTGCCAGATAGGGTGGTATCCAATCGCGTCTTCAAGACAGTCGAGATTGAACTCCATACCGGCAACTTTAATGGTGTCATTTGTGTTTCCACACTGATCCAGTAATTCCTGCATTGTGAATTGGTTGAGTGGAATGATTGCCTTTCCATCAATTATCTTGAAGGTTGGACAACCGCTCTCACATGTAGCAAAATCCTTTGTTTGCAGGACAGGTGACATACAGAAGGGGCAGACACTTCGGAAAGGGATTGCTCTGTGGGTGTCATAATAG
>DAZF01000055.1 GCA_002507205.1 Methanolobus sp. UBA32
TAGCTATCCTCAAAATCAGAATGAAATGAAGATAAATACACAAAATGATAAAAATAAGAGGATCAAATTGAGTTTGAAGACTTAACTGAATCTAAAATGAGTGAATATCGAAATCCTCTATAGCATCAAATTTATATTTCACACTTCTTCTAATTAGCTTGAATCGTTAGCAGGCACGAAATAATATGACACAGTACTGTCAAACTACAGCGGTTTTAAAATGTACTTCAATTAGTTTAAATATGATACTGCAAGACAAAAAAATACCGCAACATATATTTTTAAGTTAGAACACAGATACTACGTTATTAAAATTTAAAAAGATGTAAAAGGGATTCAAATGAAACTTGGAGTTGCAATAGATATAGGTACCAGTGGTATCAGAGCACAGAAAATAGACCTGGAAAGTGGCGATATCCAGAAGACCGTCATTACTCTTCGCAATCCCCTTCCGGGAGCTAATGTAATGGATCACCTGGACTTTGCTATCACTTACGGGTTGGACCTTGCTCAGGGCCTGCACGTCAATGCAGTAAAACATGTCATCGAAACGCTGGGCATTAAACCAGGAGAACTGGAGAGAATGGCCATTTGTGGAAACCCGATACAGCTTTCAATTTTTCAGGGAATCCCTATAGATGATCTTGCTTATGCAGGTGAAAGGAAGAAAGAAAAACTGAACATCAAGGATCAGGAGAGAAATGCCCGTATCATTGATTGTTCTGAGATAAAAGGACTTGAAGTCTATCCTAATTCAAAACTTGTCGTCCCACCAGCCATCAGGCACGAAGTTGGTGCCGATGCACTTGCACTTATCATTAAATCAGGTTTCCTGGAGACAAAGGACACAGCAATCGCCACTGACTACGGAACCAACGCTGAGATGGCACTTATTCACCAAGGCACCATCTATACAGGTTCAGCAGCAGCAGGCCCTGCACTTGAAGGACAGCAGATAAAATACGGAAAGCTTGCATCACCTTTTGTCATCTCAGATGTTGAATTTGAGAATGGAAACATACGCAATTATGTACTTGACGAAGAGATGAACACTGTCAAGGCCCAGCTTATAAACCCAAACAACGGAGACATAATTGAAGAGGATTCCATTAAAGCAAAAGGAATTACCGGAACCGGAGTTATTGCTATCATTGAAGCAGGAATGAAGAACGGAATTATCCAGCTTCCAAAGATCAACACACCTGATCACATACTTTACCTGCAGGATAAGATCAAGTTCTTTGAGAAGGATGTCGAAGCAGCCGGACTTGCAATGGGAGCTATACGCGCAGGACACCTTGCACTGTGTAATGCAGCAGGAATAGAAGTAGCTGATGTTAAGAAAGCATACATGTCCGGTGCAGCTGGTACTTACATGGATGCTGTGAAGGCACACCAGGTAGGTATGGTGCCATACAATGTCGATGAGGTCATACAGATAGGTAACACATCATTGATAGTTGCAAAAGAAATCCTCCTATCAGAAGAAAGACTCTGGGAACTTCAGGAAATTGCAGCAAAGATTGTAAGCAACCACGTAATGTTTGCAACTGATCAGGCATTCAAGGACGCATACATCCAGGAAATATCATACTGGAGCGAAGGAATGCCTTTCAAGATGCTCAAGAAATTCCTGAAGAAGAAGGGACTTCCACAAATAGACCTGCCTGAAGGTACCACAAAGGTCACCAAAGTTGTGGAAAAAGATATACCCATACTTGGTGATGAAGGACTTGAAGTACTCGAACGTGTTGGTACATACCTGACAATGAAGGTAACCTGCCCAGAATGTCCAAAATGCATCAAGGTCTGTCCGAATGATGCAATTACCATCGATGAAGAAGGTGTTGTAATGATAAGTTCCGACCTTTGTGATGGTGCAAACTGTAAGAGATGCATTAATGCATGTCCAAAGGATACATTCAGATGGGAGAACCTTACTGTGCTGGAACAATCAGCATAATCCCTTTTTTTATTGGATTTTTTTTAAAGAAGGTATAAGATATGAAAATACTCGTAGTCGGTGGATTTTTAGGTAGTGGAAAAACATCTACCATCATAAGATTAGGAACGGAATTCAGTAAAGCTGGTCAGAAAGTTGCCATTGTTGTGAATGAGATTGGTGAAATCGGCCTTGATGGAGATGTGATCTCAAAGTACGGCCTTGATATGACTGAACTTACAGGCGGATGTATTTGCTGTTCACTTAAGGTTAACATGAAAGTAACATTGTACCATCTGGAAAAAGATTACCACCCCGATATAGTACTCATTGAACCCACCGGAATAGCATTCCCACAACTCATAAAGAACGAAGTCAGCCTGATGGAACTGAAGAACACGACCATACAACCCCTTGTTACGCTGATAGATGGTAGCAGGTTCAAACAGTTAATGAAGGAAGTTAAGAATTTTGCCATGCGACAGATCATCGATGCAGAGATATTAGGCATCAACAAGATAGACCTGGTAGAAGAGATACGAATACCAATTATTGAGGCTTCTGTACAACAACTAAACCCAAAAGCGAAGGTTGTACTTCTTTCTGCATCGCATGAAGATGAGCACTGGCACAACTTTGTCAGACTTACAATGAGGGAGGAACCTGTATATCAAGAAACGCGCCAGCTGAAAACAACGAGTTCAGATACGCAAGAGATTGATGAAACCACAGGAATGCAAATTGAGGAGACTCTTGACTCCATTGAAGCATCGGGCATATCCAGCTATGCTACAGAGTACATGCTAAATGATAGGATCAACACGGACCTTGCACAAAACGTTGCAAAGGATATAATGGACGCTATCAAATCAAAAGTTATTGCGATAAGTCCTGAATTTGTGGGACACATCAAGTTGTTCATAGAATCCGATTCAAATACTGTTAAGACAAACCTCACTGCTTATGACCAGAATGTAACAATGGAAGTTATTGACACTGTTACCGGAGATATGCCCCGACTCAAGATACTCTCCGCAGTTTCAAGCATCGACCATGAAAAGCTTGTACATATAGTAAATGACACTGTTTCAGAAGAGCTTAGCAAGAAAAAGATCATTTTCAAACACATCAAGCCACATAATCATGATCATGTCCATGGGCACCCAACACCAATTGATCTAAGCAATAACAATTGATTAAAATACGGCTTTATACAAACAAAGCCTATTCCTTCTTTTTTTGTTACTTTTTAGAATATTGTCCCCTTGTTGATAAATCAAGAATGAGGCGTTCTCATCAACAATTGTAGGAAATCTCTGTGAATATAAGACGATATATAAGTATATCGCATGAACAGATGAAAAACATCTTTTTTGTAGATTTGTCGATATCCAATATGTAGACTTCGACTTTTGACGATACTTAAATCAAACGGTTAACAATAGATTAAGAAAAAAGTAACGAATCTAAAAACAATGCAACTGTATTCATTAGATAAAAGAGTCACTAATGTTCCTTGGATGGTTGCTAAATTTCAGCATATTTCTAAAAAATATATTTTTACATAAATATGTTAATAGATAACAAGCAAACTTTAGTTACATAAAGAAAATACAAAGAATAACCAGTGATATTTAAAGTTAACTGATACATTGTAATTTTCTTACAATTAATAAGTGAATAAAATAAATAAGTAGAGCACATACTGTGCAAATATAATCACATATGAAACACCAATACACAACTAAAAATGAAAACAGATGGTACTGTGTAAGAATATACAGGCATATTATATGATAACTATAGTATAATTTTCTGAAACCGATAGGTTTATATACGTACTTGGATTATGTGATTATGTGGAAAGATGAAGTTAGTGAATGACTAAAGATCGTTAGCAAATTGTTGTGGAGACTTTTGCTACATCACTAAAAGTCAGAAGCCAACGGATGCCCACCTGCTGCTTTACAGCATACTTCGCTTGAATGTATGATGAGTAGCAGGAAGTCAATCTAGATCTAAGGAGGTAGAATTAGATGGATATAGACCCAAGTAAAATATTGATTAGGTACAATGTGCAGAAAGAAAAAGCACAGTCACCAGAAGAGTTAGCAGCTGAAATGTTCCCTAAAGCAGAACCAGCAAGATCAATCTGTGCTGCAATCTTTGATGGAGAAGAAGACGACGTTATCGAAGGCCTTGAGAAGGCAATCGAAGGCGGAGCAGACCCTATTGCACTCATTGACGATGTGCTTATGGTTGGAATGAAGATCACAACAGACCTGTACGACCAGGGTGTAATCTTCTTGCCAAACGTTATGATGTCAGCAGATGCAATGCTCGAAGGTATCGAGTTCTGTAAGGAACAGGGCGGATCAGCACCAAAACCAAAAGGAAAGGTTGTCTGCCATGTAGCAGAAGGTGACGTACACGACATCGGTAAGACTATTGTAGCAGCACTCCTCAGAGCAGCTGGTTATGAAGTAGTAGACCTTGGCCGTGACTGCCCAGTCGATGAAGTTATCGCAGCTGTAAAGAAGGAAAGCCCAATGATGCTTACCGGAACAGCATTGATGACAACAACAATGTATGCATTCAAGGAAGTCAATGACAGACTCCTCGAGTCTGGTATAAAGATACCATTCCAGTGTGGTGGCGGAGCAGTAAACCAGGACTTCGTAACCCAGTACGAACTCGGAGTATATGGTGAAGAAGCAGCAGATGCACCAAAGATGGCAGATGCAATCGTTGCAGGAAAAGGACTTGCACAGCTGAAGGAAACCTTCCACAAACACTAAGGAGTGAGAGAAATGGTAAAAAGATACACATCAATGGCATACAAAGCTGCTGACGACATGATCTTCGGTAAGTCAGTTTACCCAGTCAAAGCAGAACTCGGTTTAGAAGTAGGTGCAGGATACGTAACAGCAGAAGTAAACTACGCACCAAGACCTGAAGCAGGTGTCTCCAAGGAGAAACTCGTTTCAGAATACCGCAGGCTCACAACTGACATCATGGCAAGAGCTGTACAGGTCGGTTTCCCAGCAATATCACTGGAAACAGAACACGTCGAGCAGATGACCAACAACCCAACATGGGGTGGAGAAGTCGCTCACGTACAGAAGACCATCATGGAAGAATACCATGAAGAATACGGAATAAAATGTGGTCTCAGGCACACACCTGGTGACATCCGTGAAGACCGTGACCTTCTTGCACTGATTGGCGCAAAATATGACACCCTTATGGAGTCATTCGAACAGGTTGCAGAGAACGGAGCAGACTTCCTGTCCATCGAAACAATGGGCGGTAAGGAAATTCTTGACTACGCAATTCTTAGAAACGACGTACCAGGTCTCATTTACGCAATTGGCTGCCTTGGTTCAATTGACATGACCATGATATGGGAAGACATAAGGAAGATCGCAGACAAGAAGGGAAGAATTGCAGCTGGTGACACAGACTGTGCACAGGCAAACACCGCAATGTTCATTGCAGGTGGTCTCCTCGACAAGAACCTTGCACACACCCTTGCAATCATCGCAAGAGCAATTTCCGCACCAAGAACACTCGCAGGCTATGAAGCAGGCGCACAGGGACCTGGAAAGGACTGTGGATACGAGAACACAATCGTAAAGTCCATCACCGGATGCCCAATCGCTCAGGAAGGAAAGACCTCAACATGTGCACACTCTGACGTAATGGGTAACCTCGTCATGCAGTGTTGTGACCTCTGGTCAAACGAGTCTGTAGAATACCACGCAGAATTCGGTGGTACCTCTGTACAGTGCTGGTCCGAGACCCTTAACTACGATGCAGCAATGCTTAACGTAGCAACAGAGACCGGAAATGCAAAGATGCTTCGTGACATCCTCGTACTCTCTGACAAATACAGAGATCCACAGGGATACGTCCTTGCATACGACAACGCATACAAGGTAGGACAGGCAGTCGTAAAGGACGGAGACGACCTTTACCTCCGTGCAAAGAACGCAGCAGTATCCTGTGTTGACATCCTGAATGCAGCAGACAGCAAGAAACTCGTCATGTCCAAGTTCGAGATCAATGCACTTAACAATGCAAAGGCAGCACTCGATGCAATGACCGACGAAGCTGACACATTCATGAGCGATTCTGTCGAGAAATACAAGGCAGAAGTTGCAGTCTTCAGACCAGACGCAAACTACAAGTTCTAAATTTAGAACTTGTTTCTTTTTTCTTTTTTTTCTCTCAAAAATAATAACCCATACTGTAAAGTATGCTGTTTTCCTATGCTTTTGTAAAAAAGAAAGTGTAGTCAAAAAAGAAGATTACAATATGAACTTTTTAGGATAACCTACACCTGAAATTGTAATTGTGGTTTCAAGAGGAGCATGTTTCCAGCCTTCCGGAGAAAATGTTTTCGTTGTCATCTTGATATCAATATTATCCTTGCTTACACCACATTCACCCATATAATCAAGAACCATACTTTTTCCATGTTCATTTGCATAGTCTACAGCTTCACGATATTTCTCAAAATTTGATCTTCCAACTGGAGAAAATACCAGATAACCTTGATCAGGATCAGCAACAGAAATTGGCCTTATAATAATCTCAATCCTTTTGATTCCTTTTCCAAAGAGAGCGCCTGCAGCATTTCCAACTTCCGCATGTTTTGGAATTATTATCTGTGCATCAATTATGTTTTCCATATTTTCACGGTAAGCTGCAACAGGACCACCAAGTAAAACTACAGGGACATCCACCTTAAATCTGGCATTGAATTCTCCATCAACTATTTTTTTAATCCCTGACCTATCAACATCAGGAAGAATATAAGACATCAGATTGAAAGCCATGTTTCTTGCTACAATATCCTTGACCTTGTTGCAGAATTCAAGAGCACCCATCTTATTAAGATCACTAAGTTTATCTGCCCCCGCCTTTGATGCCTCAACATCCCAGAAAGTATATTCACCAAGTACATGAAGAGCATCTGTTGGAGTAAAACCAATTGCCTGTATCAACCTTTTCTGAATTAGGGAGTCGATCATAACAGTAGAAGGATACCTTTTGGACAAGCTGGCAATTTCATTCAGACTCATTGGTTCATCACCAATTACTTTGAACACTTCAGCTTCCGACTCATCAAGGCCAAAGGGTTCAAATCCTGATCTCATGAAAAACTTGGTAGGTTGAATGTTCCTGTCAAGCACGCTTCTCAAAGGAGATACGCTCCTCTTTAATTTGTCCAGGAATCCAGGATATTTAGAAGATGCAAGGCAGAGAGGAATTACCCTTCTCGGACCAATATGAATCGCTTTGGAACATGTCCACACATGACTATCCCCTCCCATTGCGGAAGTTTCCATCCTTGTTGCACGAACCTTGGTCTTCCAACCACCCACAACAGCCCCTGTATCAGATAACTCCGGTACACCATCGGTTATTGCTGAAACATCGGTGCTTGTTCCACCAACATCCACCACTGCACAGGTGTTCTTTCCTGAAAGGAAAGATGCTCCTACAAGACTTGCAGCTGGGCCGGAAAAAATAGATTCTACTGGTTTTTCCAATGCATCCTTCAAGCCTACAACAGTGCCATCACATTTTAGCATCAGTAATCTGGCATCGATATTTTTTCTTTTTATCTCATCCATTACAGAAAGGATAAATTTATGAGAAATTGGGAGTAGCTGGGCATTCAAAGATGCAGTAACTGCCCTTTCATAGGCACCAAGATCCTGGGAAAGTTCATGACCACATACCACCGGCAGTCCTGTCAGTTCATGTATCACATCAGTAATGGCCAGTTCATGTTCTGGATTTCGAATACTGAAAACAGATGAAACTGCGAAGGCAGCAACCTCATCTTTGAACTTTTCAACAAATCTCCTGACTGCATCAATATCAGGTTTTTCAATTTCTTCTCCATTGAAACCATGACCGCCATAAATTGAAAGCACATGTCTTGCCGGGAACTCACCTTTTACAGGGTGTTCCCCCACAAGGATTAGAGCCACCGGACTTCCAGTACCTTCAAGCACTGTATTAGTAGCAAGAGTTGTAGAAACAGATACAAGATTTACATTTTTCAGATGCGTTGGATCAAGCCCATCGATTGCATTCCTGATACCAGCTACAAGGTCAGGATACGTTGTCAATGATTTACTCGAGTCCACCACAGAAGCATCTGAATCTCTTACAAGAATAGCATCCGTATACGTACCGCCAGCATCAATTCCCAGACTATAGTGCATAACATATCTCCTTTTTTAAATTAAAATACAAAGTCAAATTTCAAAAGACGAACTAGTAGCGCAAATAACTTCTGATTGATTAAAGAAGTAACTAGGTTATATTAAAATTTTATGTTAACAGTGAATAATGAAAACGAAAGCAATAGAAGGAAAATTAATACAATTTGAATAAAAAAGAATGGAGACATAACCATAGTTGAACTATGGTATGTCAGTTTAGAATATTTATGCGTAGTATTCGTTTCTTGCTTCGACCATTGCCTTAAGGTTTGCAACTGGAGTGTCAGGTGCAATTCCACAGCCTGGTGCAAGTACATCGACACCGTCTTCAAGAGCCTTGGTTGCGGCTGCCTTGACTGTTGCTGCATCGCCTGCAAGAAGAACAAAAGGACTTGAAACGTTACCACAGATTGTTACCTTTCCAGCAACCTTTGCCTTTGCACCCTTAAGGTCCTTTACTTTCTCTTCAATGCTGATTGATGGGAAGTGGCAGTCTGCCATCATTTCAAGGATTGGTGAAACATCGCCACAGATGTGGAGAATCATTGGACCTTTGACACCATCAGCAAATTTCTGAAGGAATGGTTTGAGCTGTTTGTCAAATGTGTCTGGTGACATCAGGTCAGGTGATGCTACTGGATCTGGTACACTGATAACATCTGCGCCTGCGTCGAAGAGTGCGTTTGCATACTCGATACATGCGTCACATGCAAAGTCAAGAATTGTGTTGAAGTCTTCTGGTGCCTTGATGGACCATTTCATGAACTTCTTTACGCTTGCAAGGTCAGATGCGAGTGTTACTGGACCTTCCATACCTGCGATTATAGGTACTTCGTCTCCTACTTTCTCCCTGATGAGCTTCATTGTTTCAAGTACAGCAGGAATTCTGCCTACACTAAGGAGATTCTCTGGCATTGCAAGATTGTCAACGCCCTTTGGGTATGGGTGATCGGTAACTGAAGGCTGTCTGTTCTTTGTACCCATGTTGACTTCACAACCCATTGCTTCTGCAAGTACTGTGAGACAGTATGGAGCTCTTACACCCTCAAGACCGCATACTTCGTATGATGCGACTGCAAGGTCTGCCATCTTCTGTGCGTCAGTGTGTGCTTCTGGCCATGCTGCGCCTGTGAGGTCCATGAGCTCAACAATAGCGGACTGTGTTACAGTGCAAACAGGTACTTTGTCGACTTCTTCACCTTTTAATGCTTTGAGTAATCTTTCTTTCATGTTCATAATGAATCCTTCTCTGTTGAGTAGATTTAAGTCACCCTGATTTGAGTAACATAAGATATAAAACTATTGGATTGAAGTAGAGGGATGCAGAAAATGATAAAAAACAGAATGAATAAACATGAACAGATGAGATAAGATATGTAAACAGGCTATAACTGATAGAAATAGATAAATAAGAGTGTAAATCAAAAATTGCAAATAAAAGGTAAACTGAAACTGGAATTATTCTGTAAAATCTGCATTTACCTTTTATACTTACTTTTTGCCATCACTCCAGATTGCAATGATCTTATCAATGGAGATATGAGTGTACATATCATTATCCTTAATTGTAAGAACCCCATCTGCACATGCTTCGACAACCCCGTAGAACCTGTCAGGACCACCACAATATATATCGATCTTCTTGTTCAGGTAATGTTCAACTATGAATGATTGCATTTTTAGCCTCCCTTTTATAGATTAAAAATCTTTACCCATGTAAAATTGGTACTTTTATTTATATTAACATTATCTATCCGGATAGCCTTACAAATAAAAGCAATTCAGCTCCAGAAACGTTTGTTCTTGGCGTAGTTCCTTTCAGCAACCAGTATATCACGGTAGAAAGCCTCTTCATCATGACGCATTTTTTGTATCACCCTTGTTGCCATTTCAGGTCCCACCCCCCTGCTTGCAAGCGCAATTGCCGCCATCTTCCCGTGAGTCATCACGATATTCGCGTTTCTGTAAACCCTTCTGATACGTTTAATATCCTCTTTTGATGTGATACTATCCTGCTTTTTCACAAGCTTTATTTCTTCATCCTCCCATGGTTTCAGAGCAGCCACAAGCCCTGAATCGCAAACCGGGCAAATGATCTTATCCGGAACATTCTTTACCATTCTTCGGGATGTCCACTTCTTGCAATGAACACAGAAAAGTATCACATTATCATTCATTATGCGTTCCTTCAGAGCCATGACAATTGACCTGTCAGCCTTTTCAGGAGCTACAAGATCGCGTTTCATGGAAAAACCGGAACTACCGATAGGCGTGGAACTGCTGACAACAACAAGAATATCACCAGAGGATACCTTCGTGAGTATATCTGTAACCCTTCCCACATCCAGCATATCATGAAATATCTCCCTTATAACCTCATCATACATCGCAGTATCACGATATATCTCAAGAAGTTTCTTCATGCTGATCCGGTCATAATCCATATCCTTACTGAGAGCACCGAACTTCCTGGCAACATGCACCATCTTCCATTTCATCAGTGATGTGTTCTTCAGGGTCATCTCAATAATTGGTTCGATATGCTCCGGCTGAATATCCCTTAAAAGAACCTCAATCTCCTTTGCCTTGATCCTGCGTGGAAGTGTCATGCGTATCCTGTAAGGATCTATCTCCTGTGCAACACTGCTTCCATACCTTGCAGCAAGAAGGGAAGTGAGAACTTTTGCCAATGTCTCATTCGCGTTATGACCAAGACATGTGTTTATAAGAACAGCATCACCATCATTCTCTATAACGAACATATGCTGATCAGGCAACGGATAACCACCTTCAACATGTTCCCTCAGAATAGAGAGCAACTCCTCCAGACCTGCAGGCTCTATAGGATAAACAGAACTGACCTCTTTTGCAATGTCCTCATCCTCTTTCCCTTCATGTATCATACCTGCAACTAAGGAACGAATGCTGGCAACTTCCTGAGCCACCTCAAATGGCACCGGGATCTCCTCACCGACCCAGCTTGGTATTTCCCCCATACCTCTCACAGGCTCCACTTTTATCCTGTCACGGTCACTGACCATCTCAATGACCCGCCACATATCACCCTTAGTAATAAATACAGCCCCGGGAGTTGCAAAATTAATTACAAAAGCCTCGTCCAGAACACCCACTGGCCTGCCGGTGACAATATCGAATATCTCGTACTTCCTCTCATCAGGTATCATGGAGAGGTTATCATAATAGTATTGCCAGCTTTTTCTTCTGCGACTTATGGAATCCGAACCTTCTTCCTGCCAGACCATCCGATAATCCAGGATCTGACTGATAACTTTCCTGAGAACCTCTATCCTCAGGTCTTTGAAGGGATATGCACGCTTCAGTATACTATATATCTTCTCTATTCCGACTTCCCCAAAATCAAGCACCATTCCGGAAAGCTGGTTGGCTATCACATCAAGGGAATTCATATGCGGAGAAATTGACTCTACTTTCCCGTCCAGAGCAAGTTTGCAGATAGCCATGCTCTCTGCAACATCATCGGCATCCATGGCAATTATAGTCCCTCTGGAGATTTCATGTATCCTGTGTCCTGCACGCCCTACACGCTGTAATATTCTTGAAACCTGCCTCGGAGAACCATACTGGATCACATGGTCAACATTACCGATATCAATACCAAGTTCCATTGATGAAGTACATATAAGGCCCCTGAGGTCTCCGTTCTTGAAAGATTCCTCAGCCTCGATACGTGAATCCACCGAGAGGGAACCGTGATGAACACCAATGGGAAGCTCCAGCATATTAAAACCCGCTGCAAGGGCTTCAGCACTTTGCCTCGTATTTACAAAAACAAGGGTAGAGACATTGTCCATGACTATATCCCTGACACAACGCAGATGTGCAGCGAACTGAACATCACATGCCAGCTTCTTTGAAAGCGCCACATCATCTTCAGTTACCTGCGGACATACAACCCTGAAATCCAGAAGCTTTAGCAGGGATACCGAAACTACGGAAACATCCCTCTCCGCGCCTGCCAGAAACTTTGCCACCTCTTGCGGATTACCCACAGTTGCCGAAAGCCCGATCCTCTGGAACTCGCCGGAAAGTTCCACAAGTCTTTCAAGACCAACTGAAAGCTGGGTTCCTCTCTTGGAAGATGCCATCTCATGTATCTCATCAACAACAACGTGAGTGACCGATTCCAGGTTCTTCCGAAGGCGTGAACCCGTAAACATTGCCTGCAAGGTCTCAGGAGTCGTGATAAGGAAATCAGGAGGCTTTCTTGATTGTTTCTGCCTTTCATACTGGGAAGTATCACCATGCCTAACCTGCACATCAATGCCAAGCTCCTTCCCCCACCACTGGATACGTGAGAGCATGTCACGATTAAGAGCACGCAGAGGTGTGATATAAAGAACAGATATTCCAGTCCTCTGTTCCTGTGTTTTGGCAAGTATGGCATGGAATATGGGAAGGACTGCCGATTCGGTCTTACCGGAACCTGTAGGCGCAATGAGGAATGTATGATCGCCTTTCAGGATATATGGAAATACCTTTTCCTGAGGTTCAGTGGGGGCCTTAAATCCCTGTTTTTCAAGGGCAGCCTGTATCCGCGGGTCGAATGAATCGAAAATGTTACCAAAACTCATTTTTTAGCTCCCTTGCGTTTTCTTTTTGAAGGACGCATCCGACTCACTTCCATTTTTCTTATGTTCTTCAGTTTTCCGAGTCTGGTCCCGTCCAGAAGATAGGCTTCCGCATTGTCAATATCCACGCCTTTTGATGAGAACAAAGGACCAAGCAAGTCATCATGCAGTGATTCATTGAAAGCCACACCACCACATAATTCATTGAACGATGGCACGATTATCAACTCCGGATCGTTCCAGCTACCGTTTTCTTCCTGCAGGTCCATACTTGTGAAATGCTCCCTCATGACCTGAAGGTTCAGATGTGTCTTTATCCAGCTTTGTTCAACCGTGGCATACCCCAGGGAGTCAGTGAAACGAATTGTTGGATGATTGTGGGCGGCAATGATATATTTTGCAGAGAGCAGAGCCGGGTCCGGCCAGGTATGCCCGTGGAAATAGCCCACGCCCTCAATAATAGAACCGCGTACAGGATGCATGGTTATATTTTTCCTTTCCGGTAACAGGTATTCTATGCCGCCATCATGATTTCCCGGGAAAATGTCCACCATTGCATGATCGCAGAGCACTGAAAGGAAATACGGGATCTCATCCCGCTCCTGCCAGGATATCTGGGGAACATTATGCTTCACATCACCAAGCAGGATTATACGATCAGGTGAAACCTGCTCGATGTAACCAAGTATTCTTTCAAGACCGTGTTTCATGCGACTGGGAATGGAGAATCCGCTTCTGTAGAGATCCCACTCTATTCCAAGGTGCACATCGGCGATTACCAATGCTTTCGTCTCATTGCTTACTACAATTGCAGGCTCATCAAAAACCGGATCGATCTCGATTGTCATTGTTGATGGGAAATTAACGATTGTCTTTTTCAGCCATTTGATCCATCTTTTTTGACAGCTCAATGACAGCAGTTTTTAGTTCTTCGATCTCAGTTTCGATGTCCAGCACTTTATTATAAAGAGGACTTCGATCATCCTTGATGGCCTGTTCCTGTGCAAACCGCTGTTTGCTTGGGAACACATACACATAGGTAAGCCACATTCCTATGAATGCAGCAATGAATAATGCTGCAAGGAAGAACAGATAATGGGGGAAAAGTGTCCTCATGAAACTGTCCCCTGAACTGTAATACTGAAGCCTTGTTATCATCAGGAAATTCAGCAGTGAGAAAAGGAACATCGTTTCTCCCACGATTATCAGCAACCCGCCAACTCTTGTGGACATCTTTCGTTGCTTTGGAACTATCCGATCAACTATAGAACTCATTAAGGAAATATTAGATTCATGGGATATTTAGATTATGTAGTGATGCCGGGAAGGAAACAACTGAAATTAAGTTAATGATGTGTTGAAAAGGAGTTTGTTTGGCTATTAAAACCACGTTCTGTAGAAAGCTCCAAAAGACGGTTATTTTATTTAGTGATTGGAGTGCATATGATAAAATGAATTCTAATCCGAATTAAAAAGATAACTTATAATTACCTTATTGCCTTGTAACATGCAAGTAATCCGGATTCATAATTCTGGATAGTTGCCAGTGGAAGATTGAAATAAATGGATGGTATTTCATCTCATAATCCAGACATGCTTTTAGAATATACATTTATGAGCCTGATGCAAACGAGGCGCCTGATACTTTAGTGATAAATTGTGAAATATAGGAGTGAGCAAAATGAGTGATTACGAATTACCCGACAAACAAAAAGAAGCCCTGGATAATTGGATTACGTTAAATATACTTCCTCAAAAAACACCAGAGAAGCCTTACGCCAGTTATGCGCTTAAACTTCTTTTTGAGGAATCACCAGATGGTTTCTTTATCACAAATCCGCAGTTTAAAGAAGCGATGGTCAGATGTGGATTCTCACCTGTAAATAAAAATAAATTAAATTGGGATTTCCGGGTTTCCCTAAAATCTCCAGACTTGAACAAATCTAAATGAGCATATCCAATTTCGCTAATAAAGGAAATAACTACTGGAACTCCATAATAAAGGAAAGCAATTGATTTTAGCAAGCCTGCTTATTCAGTAGAACGATATGATTCTGATGAAATCAGACAGAAGATACTCAGTATTACTTACTCTGACTGGAAGAAAATGGGATTCTCAAAAGGTACATTGAGTTACATGAAGAAGACTGCTGAAGCTGACAAGCCTTTTACTCTTAATGTTCATGTTAGGGAAAGGTTGGAGAAGTGGGAAGGGTGTTAAATAAAAAAGAGGAGAAGATGAGGAATGGCTTATTTACTCCTCATTTGTTTCTATACAAGCTTCAGCAAAGGAAAAACCTAAAGGAGTCATTGTAACTATGTCTGCTCCCTTGAATATTGTAATGGGCTCGCTACCAATTGCTATT
The DNA here is from genome assembly GCA_002507205.1 of Methanolobus sp. UBA32. Lineage (GTDB taxonomy): Archaea > Halobacteriota > Methanosarcinia > Methanosarcinales > Methanosarcinaceae > Methanolobus. The sequence continues at coordinate 15,161 of DAZF01000055.1, forward strand.
CCTCCTTTTAATATAGCGGGCGCTAAACATTGTACTCTAAATAAATTGTAAATACTCTTTGTACATTCATCAATTGGAACCCCTACTATTCTAGCAATGTCTTCTTTGGTGGCATTACGATCAGTAATCTGTGAAATGTTTATATGGTCTTTTTTAAGTGTATTATAAAAAACTGTAAGGATTTTTACATCGATAACGTTCAAACTCTTAATAATCTCTATATAAGAATATCGAATTTCAGCATTAAAATCAGGATCTAAACTATTTGCTATAAGTTTATTCCAAAGATCTTGTAGAGAATCATCCTCTTCTAAAGCTGCTTGTTCTAACATAGGTATAGCAAATTTAGGAGGAATTGATTTTGTTTCAGAAAGACCTTTTTTGATTAGAATCGTGTTGACTTCATCTACCATTCTTTCTTGGCGCTGCCAACGAATGTAGCTTAATTTATCCCCAATTATTCCAGAAGCCTCGTTCAATGGATAACCTAATATTTTTGAAAGAAAACCAAGCATTTTTTGAGTTGCTTCAACTGAAGTAGTTCCAAATTTTGAAGCTTCAGCAACTGCTTTAGACATATCTTCAATTTCTGTCATGATATGTAATTAAAATCTTTTAGTAAATGAATGTTCTTATTTTGTTTATTTTTAATATCTATTACAAAGTGTCTGTCAATATATTGCGAAAGGTTCATTACTTGTTTTTATCAATTGAATTTCACCTGATGACTTATCATATTGAAATCTTTTGTATACCACTTCATCACTTAGCAAATTATCTATAGATATAAATCTCCAATTAGCAATGATATCAAATTTTGTATGGTTCACCATTGATTCTTCTATTTTAAGTTGATTTGTTACAAAATCATTCAATACTATTTTTGTTGATGAATTTGGTTCCAATCGATTTAGCTTTAATAATGTTTCATATGTTGGGTTTTTGCGTTGAAATGTTAAAAAAGAGAAATAACAAAACAATGCTTCTTTTTTTCTACTAATAAATAACTTAATTGCCTTTAATGAGGTGTTGGAATGACTGCGAGGAACAAATTCAAAATAAATTAAGAAATCTTTTGCTGCATAATCACTTGAATTTGTTACTACAAAAAAGATGTCCCCGTTATCTGAATTTTTTCCTTCAACTAGGATATAAGGAATCCGTTGATACTTGAAAATATCAGAATTGCTTTTTAAATTTTTATATGTTAAATACGCATATAAAAATGAAGAGTATACAACCATTTGTTCATTACTTATTAATATCTTTAAATAAGGAATTTCAACCTGAAGTATCCAGAAAACTGCAAGTATCAAAAATGTAATAATTACTAACCCATCTGTCATAATTTTTTGATGTACTTTGTGAATTTTCGGGAGAAACATAGATATAATAAGTATGGGTACGAAATAATTTAGTAGTGTTGCATATGATATGTTACCTGCTATAAGTAACATAATTAAAATCGCGAGCACTATTACAAATAAAAATTCAAGTATGTTTGTTTCGTTCTTTTTTAAATAATAGTAGCTAACCATCACTATTAATTTGTATTTTATCATAAAAAGCTATCTTTTACTTTAACACCGATTATTTCTATTGTTAATTGAACGCATCAATATTAAATAATATATATAGTTCCGTTTTTTCTTGTTACCTATATCCCATTCACATGAGAGATGTCTTGGATTTGAACCTTTTATTTCTTTTCACATACCAGAACAAACAGTAGAAGATAGAATCTCATTTAATATCCTTCAAATCATCTCAAAATGTGGACATTGCCGAAGAAACCTTAAAGAACGTTGTTGCTGTAAATCAGCGTATACGAGGCTTTCAAATGCAACATTGTTCAAAAGAAGAGAAACTTCAGAACCCCATCAGGCAGGCAAAGATCATCGAAAACATGAGCGTTGACGAACTTGTACATGCCATCGATGGCTGTGCTTTCGGTGCAGGAAAATTAGCAGATGCTGTTGACATTTATACAGAGATGCTGGCTGGCGGGTCCACCAGTTTCTTCGGATTGGCAGGAGCTATGGTGCCTGCGGGAATGCGGGACATTGTTTCAGATCTTATAAAAGACGGGTACATCGATGTGCTTGTCACCACCGGTGCCAACATGGTACATGAGATCGTGGAATCAATGGGATTGCACCACTATAAAGGATGTTCGGAATGTGATGACGTCGAATTGAAGCATGAGGAAATAAACAGGATATACGATGTCTACCTGCCGGAACCTTATTTTGTTGATTTTGAAGAGAAATTGAAGGCAATTCTTTCTGACATAGGTCCTGATACCATCTCCATCAGGGAGTTCATGACACATCTCGGAAACAACATAGATGACAAGAATTCAATACTAAGAGCAGCAGCCGACATGAACGTTCCTGTCTATTGCCCAGCTATACAGGATTCAATGATAGGTCTTCAGGCATGGCTCTTCAAGCAGACAAAGCCACTGAACGTTGACGCATTTGCAGACATGAAAGAGATAATAGACATCTGCTACGAAGCAAAGAATCCCGGAGCAGTGCTTATAGGTGGCGGTGTCCCCAAGAACTACATATTCCAGTCCATGCTCATAACCCACCAGGAATTCGAGTATGCAATTCAATTGACAATGGACACCCCTGAGACAGGCGGACTTAGCGGTGCAACACTTGATGAAGCACGCTCATGGGGTAAGGTCAGCGAAACAGCACGCTCGGTAACGGTCCATTCAGATGCCACAATAACACTTCCGATCATGGTCGCTGCTGCAAGGAGCAGGCTTGCCAATATGTAAATCACGCAGGAGCAGTTACATGGAAAGAAAGACAGGACTCATACTTGCACTTGATGTCACAGACAGGGACGAAGCCATACAGATATCCGAAAAAGTTGCCGGATATGTGGATGCCATCAAAATAGGTTACCCTCTTGCCCTTGCAACAGGAATGGAGATAATAGGACAGCTTTCAAAGTACGCACCAATCATTGCAGATTTCAAGGTCGCTGACATACCAAACACAAACAGGCTGATATGTGAGCAGGTATTCAAGGCAGGTGCAGACGGTGTTATCGTCCAGGGATTCACAGGACATGACAGTCTCGAAGCTGCTGTGAAACTTGCAAAGGAACAGGGGAAGGACATCTTCGTAGTTACCGAAATGAGCCACCCCGGTGCTCTTGATTTCATGCAGCAGGCTGGCGAAGGTATTGCAAAGATGGCAGCAGACGTAAAAGCTTCCGGCGTGGTCGCACCTGCAACCCGCCCGGAACGTGTTACAGAAATCAGAAAGATAATAGGAAGCGAGCTTTCCATCATATCACCCGGTGTGGGTGCACAGGGAGGCTCTGCCTCAGATGTCATAAAAGCTGGCGCTGACTGGGTGATCGTTGGCAGGAGCATTTACCAGTCAGATGAACCGGATATGGCTGCAAAAAAAATAGTTGATGAGATAAAAGAAGTTATCTGATCATTGATCTGAACTTGTGTGCCGATGATGATAAAACCAAATCTGATACATGATGAACCCTATGAGTTCTGAGGCACACATATCATCCCATTAAATCTATATTCTGTTTGAGTATCTGTGAAAATACTTCATTCTTCTTAACATCGACTCTTGCTTCTTCAAGACTTCTTTTCAGATTGGAAACTGAACTTTCAAGGCTCTGGATATAGATCATCTGCTGTTCCAGTTTGTTATTGAGCTTCTTGATATCGAGATTCTGGCGATGTATAGTAACATGAGTACCAATTTCATTGCTGGTTTTCTCAACCATCTCTTCAAGCTCTTTTCTTTTGGATTCCATCTCTGCAAGGGCTTTTTCAATATCCATTTCCAATACTGAATTATCCTCACGCCTCTGCTTTAGCTTTTCATCCTCGGCCTCAAGCTCGGCTTTCTTCTCTTTCAGAGCCTTCATCTCTTCCTGGAAAGCAAGTTCCTTTTCCTTGTGAACCTGTATCTTTTCCTCATGCTTCAACCTGAGTTTTTCATCCTCAGCTTCAAACTCAGCTTTCTTTGCTTCCAGGGTCTTTATTTGTTCCTGGAAAGCCAGCTCCTTCTCTTCATGAGCTTTGACACTTTCTTCATACTTCAGTCGGGAAGCTTCCAGTTCACCTGTCTTTGAACCGATTTCAGCGAGCTCAGTATGTATATTACCTTTTATGCCCTCGATTGAAGAACGCTTTTTTGTAAGGACCGATTCTTCATCCTCAAGTTCACACCTGAGTGTCTCAATATCCGCACGCTTTCGATTGAGCTCTTTTAATTCAGCGTAATAATCGGACTTTATTGCCTCAATGGCTGCAGGATAGCTGATATCTGCCAGATCAATGGAGATTTCCTCACCTGCTAAAAGTTTCTCTTCCAGATACCGGCGTTTTTCATCCAGATCATATTTCTGCTGATTGTACTTTTCAAGCTCACTATCATAAGTGGATCGCAGGGAAGACAATTCTTCCATCTTTGCAGTATACTCAGCAAATTCTTTCTCATATCCAAGTCTTGAGTCTTCAAACTCTTTAACCTGAGCTTCAAACGCAGAACGCTTTTCTTCAAATGCAGCGAGCTCTTTTTTAAGCGCTTCTTTCTGTTCAGGAGGGATAGCCTTTTCAGCCTTCTGCACAGCAGATTTCATTATCGCGCATTTATTCTTAAGCTCCTTTTCCTGTTCAGATAATTTGCTTTTGAGTTCATCAAGTTCTTTTTGTTTTTCCTCATACTCACTGAGATTGGATTCATACCGCTTCTTTATTTCTGAAAGCACAGACTCTTTCTGGAGAAGATCTTCTATATCTGAACCCAGCGTTTTGTAAACAGACTCCTGATTTTCCCGAGCATGAACCTGATTATTTCCAGGCATGTAATTCTGCGGGCTGGAGGACGATTCATCTTTTTTTACTTCCTTTTCCACATCATCTGTTTCAATAGGTTTTCTATAGATATTAGGAGTAAAAACCTTAGCTGATTTTTCAGCCTTTTTATTTTCCTCGGACCACAATGACTTCATAATATCAATTCCTCATCCTGTTTTCCAGCACATAATTGTTGCCAGAATTCCAGCGGCATGTTCCTGGCAAGTTCCAATGCACCTTCAGAAATGGCAAAAGCAGAGTCCGGGTCAAGAAATACTTTGCCTCCGCCAAGCTCTTTAAGCTCATTCTCAATAAAAGTGCCAAGCTCTGGTAGATTGCTGGTACCGCCAAATATATGGATATTGTTCCTTACGGTTTCACGTATCTCAGCATCAGCACCAGATAACACCCTTGTGATGCCTGAAACTATGTCAGTTAACACAAACTCACATGCAATCTGCATCTCTTCTGCTATTGATTCAGGAAGGGTGCCGTTTTCAAGAGGAACATCCACAATACATGGATCCTGTCCTGAGCCAAGAGTTCCGTATTTTTCTTTCCAGTCCATGGCAAGTTCTTCCGTCATTCTTGAATCCGGCCATCTTTCAGTGATAAGTTTGACGATCTCCCGGTCGATATCCTTTCCGGCACATGGAAGACTCAGACACTCGTTTTGTTGTGGAATATTGCTGTTAATAACGCATATATCTGTTTTACCGCACCCTATATCCACTATCATTGCCCCTTCCTGAAGAGACTTTTTGTAAGCTATGCAAAAGAGCTCATCCACGACCATTGCACCTGAAAAAATATCACTGGAAAGTTCCAGAAGATTCATTTTGTATTGCCTGTCCGCGTTGGAAGGGACACCTATTATCGCATAGGCGGTCTGCTTGTCAGGATCAATATCATGTTTGTTGAGAAAATCTTTTAAAAACTTCTTAAAAGCAAGAATATCATCTTTCCCCTTCAATTCATTGTTCAGGGCTTCTTTGATAACACCATCCTGCAATTCCATAGCTTCTTTACCGGATAGTATTTTTTCTTCTGTGTTATCACTATCTTCCTGCAGAAAAGTTACCACACTTCGCTCTGAGAACTTTTTCCCATCGCTGGTGCAAACCGATGTTTTGAACACACCCGCATCTATTCCAAGATACAGGCACCCATTATTACTGTCAAAGTCCTCCATATTGATCTACCATCTTTTAAATTGATTCTCATGAAATTCACATAAATAGGATCATGAGATATTTTTTCCTGAATATGAAGTCTTATTAAATCAGTATTTATATATTATGAACATGAGATTTCAGTTTATGGCGATGAATTAACAGAAAGAAAATTAACAGAAAGTACAAAACAGATGCATGAGGCATTAAACATACAAATGGGCCTATGGACAAGATTTAGAAATAAATAATATATAATTATATATAACTCTCTTTATGTTTTTTATACAAAACATGTATGATACCTTCTGCAAGACCCAGCTGAGGAACATGCATATGAGTCACATTACCCCACTTCATAACTGAGTAATATATTCTGGAAGCAGGAACTATAACATCAGCCCTGTCCGGGCGCAGACCCAGTTTTGTTATACGCTGCTCCAGTGTGAAGCCCTTGAGATAGTTATTGAGATCTTTTATATCCGTATCCTGCAGAAGAGTACCGTCCTTCCTGCCGGACATACGGAAGAGTTTATTTATATTGCCACCGCTGCCGATAGCATTGTCGGGTTTATGCTTTCTGGTAGTATTTTTCACCCATTGCTTCATCTCATTCCAGTCTTCTTTTGTCACGATACCTTCAAGAATGCGAATTGTGCCTATATTGAATGACCTGTAAGCAAAGACCTCAACCCCTTTAAATAGAATTACTTCCGTGCTGCCACCACCCACATCAATATGAAGGTAGGTGGAATCACTGTTTCCAACTATCTTTTCTATACGATTGGAATAGATGATCTTTGCTTCCTTCCTTCCGCTTATGACCTTAAGATCAATACCACTCTTTTTCTTGATCATGGAAACGATCTCATCACTGTTGTCAGCTTCACGCATGGCTGAAGTTGCACACGCCATAAAATCAATTGGTCCATAAGCATCCATCAGATGTTTGAATGCGATCATCGTACTTACAAGACTGGAAACCTTTTCCTGAGATATATTATTGTGAACAAACGCATCCTCACCAAGTCGAATTGGCATACGAACAAGAGATATCTTTTCATAGATAGGTTCCGCACCATCTGAATCCACCCTTGAGAGAAGCAATCTCACGGCATTGGAACCAACATCAATAGCAGCAAATTTCATAGGACACCCTCATTGTTCAATTGGTCTTCAAGGAAATCATAAATATCATCCTGAGCACGGTAAGACCTGTCCCCGCCTGTTCTGTATTTATTATCCTGTTGCTCATTGATTATCCTTGCCTTTATGTTATCCAGGAATTGTAAATTCATGTATTCTCTCAACTCATTTTGAAGAGAAGGATCATATATGGGTGTTGCAACTTCCACACGCCGGTCCAGATTCCTTACCATCCAGTCAGCTGATGAAATGAAATACTTTTCATCTTCATTGTTGCAGAAAATGAAAACACGGGAATGCTCGAGATACTTATCAACTATACTGATGACCTCGATGTTTTCACTGAATCCTTCGACACCCGGAACAAGTGAACAGATACCCCTGATGACCAGTTTTATCCTGACCCCTGCCTTGCTGGCATCATATAGTTCATTTATCATCTCGCTATCCACAAGACTGTTCATCTTTGCATGAATGTATGCCGGTTTCCCTGTTTCTGCATTCTTTATTTCATTTTTAATGTATTTTGTGAATGTATTGCGCATTTGCAGAGGAGCAACTATGAGATGCTTGTAATCATAGATTTTATAGTTATGAGTGAAAAAATCAAAAACCTTCTCCACTTCAAAAGTGAGATCACGATTTGAGGTCATGATTATATGATCACAATAAAGCTTTGCAGTAGATTCATTGAAATTTCCCGTCCCGATACATGAATAGTGAGCAGGACCACTAGCCTCATTTCTTGTAATATGACAGAGTTTTGAATGGACTTTCAGACCGGGCACACCGTCAATTATCTTTGCACCTGCATCTTCAAGTTTCTGGGTCCAGTAAATATTAGATTCCTCATCAAATCTCGCCTGAAGTTCAATGACAACTGTAACGCTTTTCCCATTCTTTATCGCATTAATGAGCGCATTGATAACATTGGAATTGCGGGCAACCCTGTAAAGGGTGATCTTTATGCTTGAAACATTGGGATCGATGGCTGCCTCTCTTAGAAGGTCAATGAAATAATCGAATGACTGATAGGGATAATGAAGTAGAATATCTTTCTCCCGTATGGCAGCAAATATGCTTTTATGACGCAACAGGTCTCTGTGAGGTAAAGGTTGCTTTTTTTCGTAAAAGAAAGAATCTGGCCCCACAGGTGGAAAATTCATGAAATCCTTTGCATTATGATATTTACCACCCGGCACCAGATTTTCGAATTTTTGTATCTTTAATCTTTTAAGTGTAAAATCCAGCAGGTAGTAAGGCATATCCCGGTCATAAACAAAACGAACCGGCTGGCCTTTTTTTCTTTCCTCAAGGCTCTCAGATACCTTTTCAAAGAAACTTTTGGTTACATCATCGTCTATATCCAGTTCAGCATCCCTGGTCAGTTTGATGGTATATGCACCTATTGAATCATATTCAAAGGTTGAGAAGATATCATCAAGACCAAACCGTATCACATCATCAAGCATGATCACACATTTCTTCTCACCACAATGTGGGAGCATGATAAAACGAGGAAGCACATCAGCAGGAACCTCTATCAGAGCATATTTTGAACCTTTTGGATCCCATTTTCTTTTGACGTCGATCAGTAGATAGATAACCTGATTCTTTAAATACGGGAAATCCTGAATATCTTTCAGCATGACAGGAATAAGGCGTGGTCGTACCTTTTCCTGGAAGTACGTTTTAAGGAAAGCCTTTTGAGCTCCATCAAGATGCGTTTCATCAACAATGAAAATATCATGCGTTTCAAGCTCCTTTGTAATTTCGACAAATACTTTGTCAAAATCATCCCGAAGCTCCAGTACTTTATTATGCACCTGCTTCATGACCTTTTTAGGAGAATCACTTACCATAAACCTTGACTTGAAACCAGCATCTATCATACGCTGTAATGTGCCAACCCTCACACTGAAAAATTCATCAAGGTTCGAAGAGAATATACCAAGGAACTTCAGACGTTCAAGTAATGGAACCTCCGGATCTTTCGCTTCCTGGAGTACTCTTTCATTGAATGAAAGCCAGCTTATCTCCCTGTTAATATAATCATTCACTTCATCAGACCTAAAACTCATTTTTCGTGACATTAAATACATTTGAATGCTGTCGTATTTTAATATAAGTACTGCAATCCTGTTATTTAATACTTCATACAGATTCATATATAGTGATATATAGTACAATATAGCTTTATACAGTCAATGCAAGTCAGCAGACACCATTTTCAAGATTGGTAAATACCTGATATTGCCTGCGAAAATCTCACACTGAAATCCGGATCGATAACCTTTGACCATACATCAGGGAAGGCATCAAGGAGGTTTTGAAGTTCCTGTTCCCTGTATCCAAGATAAGCATCGACACCGGGATAATCCTGAAGTCCGTTTGAGGCAGATGACTTCTTATTGCCGACTTCCCCCCACCTGCCATATTTCTCGAAATTATCCAGAAGTTCAAGTGCGACTACCGTATCATGCATATCTCCCAGATTATCCTGAAGTGCTTTCAGGTCTTTGATCAGATCTTTGGATTCTGAACCAAGTACTTCTTTAAAGAATTCAAGAGTATAACGTAATATTTTAACATCAATTCTCAACAGGTGGTATTTTTCAAGGAACGGCTCAACTACGGTTTCATCTGAAATAACTTCGTCATATGCTCTGACAGCTGCAAATTGTGTGTATAAAAGCACTGGCAGTACATCCATGACCCTGCAAGGAACAGGTTCACCATTCTTATTTACGGACTTCATTTTCCAGGATTTTTTACCCAGAAGATAGTCAGCAAAGTTATTTTTGAACTTATTATACTTTACATCATCCAGATACACAAGCATGTTACCACGCTGTTTTGCCTTCTCTATTAGAATTGAATCTGTAAGCGGATCCATTTCCATTCGCATTTCAGGAGCTTGCTCCCCAAGATAGTGATCTATTTTCTCAAGAAAAACATCCAGGTCTCTCACAGAACCCAGCACCTTTCTTGTAAACTTGATGTTCTTGTAATGTGAAAACATCTTTTTCATATCAAGATAATCTTCCAGAACCTCGATAGCCGAACGCATACGCATTGCAGCAACCCTCATATCATGAAGTTCTTCAATGTCCTTTCCTACTTTGGTTCCTCTCTCGTGCTCAACCATGGCCCCGAAATTGAACATCAGTATCTTGCGTGCAGCTTCACGCATTGTATCGGTGGCCTTAATATCGGTCTTTTTCATAGACCTGAATTCAGAGAATGGAACAACAGCTTCATCCTGGGCAGATATATCAGGTGTTTCTGCGGAAGCCACTGCAATTGACCTAACATCTTCAACCGGAGTTTCTTCAGGTATTCCAATATCCCCGGTTTCCGGAACTTCAACTATTTCCGGGAATTGTGTTGTCTCCAGAGCTGTGGGTTCGATGAAGCTATCATCTTCTTTAATCTCTTCAGCAATTGCTGGATCAGATATCGTGTTTTCCTCAGTGGTCTCCATTATTTGTGACTCCGTCGATTTATATTCAGAAGCGGTATCAGTTACAATGAACGTATCATCACTTCCACTTGTATTTGTAATGAGGGGATGATCGTAAGAAGCCGCAGTTATATTTGTCATCAATATGCCCGCAAAGGTTGCAAGCACGGAACAATCATTATGTTGATCAGGTTCATTGGTGATGACAGGGCGTTGTTCATGCACTGCTGTTCCCTGCTTTTCTGAACCTTCAAAGACCTGCAGGAAATAATTAACGAAAATATTGATCAATAGCAGGAAAATCCCCAGTGAATAGAACATTATCACATAGGATACCCTTGGATATAACCAGTTTTCAGGGAATGAGAATGAGAACACAAGAAGTCCGGTTACAGAGAGCAGCATACCTGCTATGAATGAATAGCTGCATGAGAGACGTTGGTGCATTCCTGCAATATTGATGCCTGCAAGAATTAGCAGCACCCCTAAACCCAGTAAGAAGCAGACCATTAATATTGCCTCTGAACCGGAACTGCGACTGAGCCTGCTTATTATGGCAAATAGAAGACCGGTCATGCAAAAAACAAGACCGAACAAAAAGCCCAGAGATGCAGTTAAGGAATATTTCTTAACAAACATGTTCGATGACAATGATCTCTCCTCAGGTAATATTGACTATTATAATTTCATGCGCTTCAGTTCATTTATGGTCCCACTAAGAACCTTCTGCTGCATTTTCATTTGCCTTATCTGACTTTTTATCAGGCGTTTTTTTGCTTTTTTGCTTTTGTTCTCAGAAAGGGAACCTTTTAGTGCCTTTAGCTTTGAATGGACCTTGAATTTCACTATTTCCCTGTCCTTAAGGATTGCTTTAACCGGACAGATCTTTATGCATTTACCGCAGTTGATGCATTTTTCATTTAAAATAAGAGCTTTTCCTTTTACCATATCAATTGCATCCACAGGACACTTTTTTACACATTTCCTGCACGAAACACATTCCTTTTTATTGACCCATGGCATATTATCCACTCCTTATTGCTAATGTGTCAAGCAGGTATAAAAGTATATACAGTGAAGGGAATATACTATACACTACTGTCATGTGAACACTTGTGCTGACCTGATCCAATATTCATTTGCTCAAAGAGAGATTGCTATGATCCAGTCCATCCAGTGGGGTATCGACCCTTTATCATTCGTTTTTCTGCAGAAGATAATACTTTCACTGATGATAGGGATACTTATCGGTATTGAGAGGGAGCACTGGCGTGCAGATAAAAAGATATTCGCAGGGGTCAGGACCTTTGCCATTACCTGTGTAACAGGAACTCTTGCCACAATACTTGTTGATTATATCGGCGTATGGATACTTGTTGTAACAACTCTGCTTGCAGTTTTTTCTTCAGCCGCCCTCATATATGTCGTCAACATACTAAAAGGAAAATCAGGACTTACAACTTCAATTGCACTCTTCTGCACATACCTTTTAGGAATAGTCGTTGCCCAGGGACTATATCTGGTAGCAATAGTTACAGCCCTCATACTGACTTTCATCCTTATAGAGAAGAAACCTCTGCATTCATTTGCAGAGCATCTCTCGGAAAGTGACATAAATAGCGCTATTAAATTCCTGGCAGTTGCCTTTGTACTTTACCCGATTATGCCGGAAGAACCCATCTATGGAATTCTAAGGCTCAAATCAGCTATACTTATAGTAGTACTGGTCTCATTCATTAGTTTTGTAAGTTACATTTCCCTGAAAAAGATGGGACCAAAGGGTGGCATTCCATATTCCGGTCTTTTTGGAGGGTTCATTAGTAGTGAAGCCACCGTAGCTGCACTTTCCGGATTATCAAAGAAAAGACCTATACTCAAGGATTCCATTCACATCGGTTCAATGCTTGCGGTAGTATCAATGATCATAAGTAACACTATTATAGCACTGATTGCAGATCCCACCGCAAAGACAGCCTCACTAATGGCTCCACCTTTCCTGGTAATGGGAATCATTGCTATTACCGTTGTAGCACTAAAATGGAAGAATACATTGAACCTGGAAGAGAGCATTGACATAGGTTCACCGTTCGCACTCGGTCCGGCATTCAAATTCGGAGCTGTATTCACAATACTCCTTGTAATCGCTAACTTCGCTAACGAGTATGGAGGAACAGGAGGAGCTTATGTGACAGCACTCGGAGGAATAGTCAGCAGTTCTGCTGTCACGGCTTCTGTGGCTGCACTGGCATTCTCAGGAAACCTTTCTACCCAGACCGCTGCTGAAACTGCCATCCTTGCAGGACTTATCAGCACCCTCAGCAAAACATTCTACATAAAGATCACCGGCTCACCTGAGCTATTCAAAACATCCTTTTTATCGTTCATCGCAATCGTAGTAGCCGGATCAATTGCACTGATCATCTGGAGCTTCTACATGCCCTTATATCTGGGTTGACCTGGTAACTTTGATAAAATGACACCAAACGCCCCGTAATTATGCATGGTGATAATAAATGCTTGAAAATGTAGACCTTACAAAAAGTATCAGTAAAGAAGAATATGACAACCTGATAGAGGATCTTACCATACAGATAGGGGATCTGCAGAGAAAAGCATGGAAAATGGATATACCCGTGGTCATAGTATTTGAGGGGTGGCATGCGTCCGGTATGACCGAGATAATAAACAGATTCCTTTTGACCCTCAATCCAATGGGATTTGACCTTTATACAACCGGAAAACCCTGTTACCAGGAAGAACAAAAACCACTGATATGGCGTTTCTGGACAAAGATACCACAAAAGGGAAGTATCGCTATCTTTGACAGGAGCTGGTATCGCAGGGCAATACTTGAACACAATGGGAAAGGCAAAGTTGATAAAAATATGTCGAAATGTCTTAACGGATTGACATATTTCGAGAGACAGCTTACAGACGCAGGATACCTGCTCATAAAATTCTTCCTTCACATCAGTAAAGAAGAGCAGGAAAAGAGATATCGCAACCTGAAAAAAGAGGGGATACCACTTTTCATTGCGGAGGAAGAAGAACAGGAGTATCTCAACGACTATAACAAATACCTTCCATTGATAGAAGGCATCCTGGAAAAGACTGACAGGGCCTCTGCTCCCTGGACGATTGTAGAATCAGAGGACAGGAACTTTGCCACGGTAAAAGTGCTGGCTAAAGTTATAGAGTCGATGAAGAACAAGATGCAGGATGTTGAGAACGATATCAAAACTACTCAAAATAATCATGTTGAGAACTGCATAATCCCCAACATAGATTCATCGATACTTGAAAAGGTCGACTTGAATAAGAGCCTGACCTATAAAGAATACAAAAAAGAGAAGAAGATCTGCCAGAAAAAAATAGAAGAACTCCAGTATGAACTTTTCAAGAACCGTATCCCACTTATAGTTGTATTTGAAGGATGGGATGCTTCCGGAAAAGGCGGAGGGATCAGAAGGCTTGCACAGAAACTGAACCCCCGGCTCTATCGTGTGATACCTGTTGGAGTGCCTTCAATGAATGAACTTGCACGTCACTACCTGTGGAGATTCTACAACGAAATACCAGAAGCCGGTCATATCGGCATATATGACAGGAGCTGGTATGGAAGAGTGCTTGTGGAAAGAGTTGAAGACCTCTGCAATGAACATGAATGGAAACGTGCTTACAGGGAAATTAATGAATTTGAGGAAATACTGTCCAATTACGGTACGATTATTATCAAATTCTGGATGCATATGGATAAGCAAGAACAACTCAAAAGGTTCAAGCAACGTGAAAACACATCATATAAACAGTGGAAGATCACTCCCGATGACTGGCGCAACCGTGAGAAATGGAACTTATACCTGTCTGCTGCAGATGAGATGCTGCAGAAGACAAGCACTTCCTGGGCACCCTGGACCATTGTTGAATCAAATGACAAGTATTACGCAAGGATAAAGATATTCCATACAGTCATTGAGCGTATAGAAGAGGAACTAAAACAGAGAGGAATTCAATAGTCCTCCCTGAAATAAACATCCTTTTCAAAGAGCAAACGCCACAGGTCGGCTTTTGTGTCTGCCCTGTCAGCGTCTATATCTGCTCCCGGACCCTTGACTTTTATGACTATATCTTCTTTCTCAAGATCAATATCAACTATCTTACTATCCATTCTGCTGTAATCCAGAGCATCTGCAAGTCTTAGAATCGCGGACATTTTGAGTATGTGATCCTGCATTTGCAAGGGAAGCCGGGAGAAGTTCTTGTTCTGTGAGAGTTTTTGAAGCTTCTTTTTATCAATCCTCTTCTTGTGGAGGAAGGTCATCCACGGCAGAAAGAGACAGAGAGGATAAGGGAGGTCCTCAGGACATGTTGAAAGGAGGATGTCCCTTCCGACCTTATGGTGGGTACTGACATCAGTCATAACTCCGATATCATGGACAAGGGCTCCAAACCTTAAAGTCTGGCGGAGATTCTCATCCAGTGCATGAATAGGTTTTAGGACATCGAAGAGCATCAGAGAATTCTCAGCAACCTTACGGGCATGTTCCTTTTCGATACTGTATTCCTCAAACATATCCCTGATAGGCGAGAATGTTATCTGTACATCATCAGGAGTGAGTCCATAATCAAGGCTTTTAGCATCTTGTTGAATGTTCTCCATATAGAGTTCAAGTCCATTGTCAAATTTGGAACTGGTACCCACAACCAGACCCACCTCATCCCTGAAGAATGCAGCTATCTGATGTAGTTCATCCTCGGTGCCATCACCCATGAGTTCTACTTCCAGCTCAAGATAGCTTTTTTTATTGTTCTCGCAAATGATGATAACATCATCAAAACTCAATTCGGCTACATGCCGTTCTCTGTTGTAGACCTGAAGGTCTGTTCTTTTGTGTTCTACAAGAAACAATGGGAAGAGATTACCCGAGCCTGTCATCTTTAATACCCGGTTCTTAAGGTCACAATCGTTCCATTCTTTCACAGGAAGTTTCTCTGAAAGAGTGAATTCGGTTTCTTCCCTCATATGAATAAGAGAACTTGCACTTTTCAGTGACTTTAGAGTATAGACTACCTTGTCTTTTTTATCTCTGCACCTGAATGAGAAACCTGAAGCATATATTGCCATGTCCAGTGTATCAAGATAAGTGTCGCTGAATTCTTTCAGCACAGGGTCAGAAACACTAAACTCACTTACCGAATCTATATTCATGAGCTTATCGAATACATCACGCCCTGATACGAGGAACTTTGCTTCAATTTCCATAAAGAAGCATATGACGTCTTAAGTTAAAAATCTTCTATTCGGGAACAATGGCCTTTTTTGTGGAAAACATAGGAACCATCGCCACTGTTTGAAAAGCCCATTTTTTCCCAGAATCCAACTGCTGCTGGCCTTACCCTGTCTGCAATGATAGTATTGAAATGTTCTTTGAAAACCTCTATTGTTTTACTGCCATAGTTCTTTCCCTCAAATTCCGGAAAAATGATTATGGAATAGATGGTCAGAACATTATCATTTACCCTGCCCCGGGCCTTTCCAACTCTTTGGCCATTGCGATCGATATTCAACCATCTGTAATCAGAACTTTGCGTAGCCGGAAGCAGAGTAAATGATAGTTCATGTGGCATCTCAAAGACATCCGCTTAAATTATTTAATATCAGTCAACTTTCCGGTATAGCTGCGCGTTTGCAACAACCGGTTCAAAGTGTTTCTGCATTTCCTGAGGTATTTTCTGGGTTTGCTCAGTTGCAAAATAACCTCCCTCCAGGGAATCATAGAACATTTTAAGGACTTCTATCCTTTCTTCTTCCTTAAAATGCAAAAGCACATTCTTGCACAAGATCAGGTTCAGACCTGTCCTGATAGGTTTCATATCTAAAAGATCATTTTTTGTGAAGTCAACACTTCTCCTAATTTCATCGGAAATCCGGAAGTGTTCGGGTTCATCTGATGGGGAGAAATATTTACTGAATATAGCCTCCGGTATTCTCTGAACCATTTCTCTGGGGTATATACCTTTTTTAATTATATCTCCAAACAGGTTGCTGCTATCTATGTCAGTTGCATGTATTTTCACATTCCTGAATGTCATGCCCATGTTCTCCCTCAATACAATTGCCAGCGAATAAGGTTCCGGACCCATGGCACAGCCTGCATCCCAGATATGGATGTAGCGTCGGCTTCGAAGTTCAGGAATTACATAATCCCTGATCATTTCCAATGTTTGCATATCCCTGAAAAAATAAGTGAAAGCTATTGTCATCCTCTCCTTTTATCACATAAATATAGTACATTAATTATATTTATATTTGCCTGGATAAAATTAGGGACTTGTTGTGCAAAAATAAGCAGATGACAAAAAAGGAACTAAATTAAAAAAAGTAAATGTAAAAGGAAAAAGAAGAGAAAATAATTAGAGTTGCCTGAATATCAGGCAAGACTTGCGATATCTTCAACTTCTTTTTTGTTCAATACCCTTGCAAGATCAAGAAGTATCAGAAGGCGGTTATCCATTTTACCGACACCTGTAATATATTCCTTACTTACACTTGATGTTACAAGTTCGGGAGCCGGATCAATATTTGAAGCCGGGATCCTCAATACCTCATTCACGGAGTCAACGATCATACCCACAACATTGTTGCCAATCTCAACAACAATTATGCGTGAGTGCTCATCCACTTCCTTTGATCGAAGATTAAAGCGCTTATCAAGATTGATAACTACAATAATTTTCCCACGCAGGTTGATGACACCTTCTACATATTCGGGAGATTGTGGGATCTTTGTGATCTCAGGCATCCGTATGATCTCCTGGACCTTCATGATCTCTACTCCGAATTCTTCACCACCTAACTGGAAAACTACCATTTGCAATAATTCACCGACGGAAGTTGTCCCGGATTTTAAATCATCTGCCATATATTATATCACACCTATTAAACAAGAGCATGCTCTTTCTTTCCGATTTCCGGACCTTTTCGTGGACTGTTATCCTGCCCTGTCGACTTATCCAGTATGAACTTATCAACAACTGCTTTCATCTCACCCGCAAGGCTTGAGAGATCTTCTGCTGACCTTGAAAGTTCCTGCATTGTAGCACTCTGTTCCTGAACTGCTGCGGATGCTTCTTCTGTTCCTGCTGCGGATTCTTCTGATATTGCACTGACCTCTTCAATGGAAGAAGTGACCTCTTCAATGGAAGCAGACTGTTCCTGTGCAGCAGCTGCAATGTCCTGAACCATACTTGCTATCTGGTTACCTGCAGCAACTACATTTTCAATGACATTAGCTACTTCATTAATGGCAGATGCACCAGTCTCAACCTCTTCAGAACCCTGCTGCATAGATGTAACAGCGTTGTGAGTACCTTCCTGGATCTCACCAATGAGTGTTGATATCTGCTTAGCTGCATTACCTGAATCTTCAGCAAGTTTCCTAACCTCGTCTGCTACAACAGCGAATCCACGACCATGCTCACCAGCACGTGCTGCTTCAATGGCTGCATTGAGTGCAAGGAGATTGGTCTGATCTGCAATGTTAGTGATCAGATTGACAATCTCACCAATTTGTTTGGACTTGCCATCAAGTTCCATTATGACACCGGAAGACTCTGAAGTTGCAGTCCTGATGGAATTCATCTTGACAAGGAGATCCTTGGCAATTACACCAAGACTATTGATCAGTTCATTGGAATCCTTTGCATTTTCTGCTGCCTTTTGTGAATTTGTGGCAACTTCCTGTACAGTCAGGGTCATGTCCACCATTGCACGTGACACTTCCTCTGTCTTTGAGGCCTGGCTCTGGGCTCCTCTAGAAATTTCTGACACTGTATCGGCTACCTGATAGGATGAAGAGGACATCTGCTCAACAGAAGCCGACATCTCCTCGGCTGTTGATGCAACATTCCTTGAACTATCATATACCATTGAAACAACATCATTCAATGATAGTCTTGTGTTCTCAACACCATCTGTCAGTACCTTGAAATCTCCAACACCGTGGACAGAGACTGCCCTGCTGAGGTTGTTATTTGAGATTTCCCCCAGCACACTAGAGGAATCTGCAATTATTGCCTGCAGGTTTCCACCGAAATCATCGAGTGTATCGGAGAATAACTTGAAATCACCCTTTGTTACGAAGTCGAACCTTGCATCCAGGTCACCTTCAGAATACTTATTAACTATACGCATTGCCTCATTAAGTGGATTCACAAGCGCATCTATAGCCAGGTTGACAGTATTGATAGCGTCGCTGAAACGTCCTTCGTAGAGAGAACCATCTGCCCTGTAGTCAAGGTTTCCGGCTTCTGCTGCGTTACCAAGTTTTATAAACTCATCTACAATTCCCTCGATGTTGCTCATCATTGAAATGTAACATGGGATCAGTTCATCATTCTCTGAACGTTTACCGATCTTCTTGAGTCCCTCAAGGGCACTCAGGTCACCAACAGCTATCATCTTGTTCACACCCATCGTGGTCAGGATCCTTTCACGAACACCGTTTGTAGCGGATGCCACTTCAGCATAGATTCCCTGGTATTCGCCCTCAACCTTTCTTGTGTGGTCGTTGTTTACCATCAACTGCAGAATCTCATTGCTTTCTACAAGACCAGCAAGACCATCAATACAACTATTGACATTGTTCTTGAGAATATTGAAGTCACCATTATAGTCATCTGTGATCTTCTCAGGTATTTCTCCCTTTGCTATCTGGTCAACGTAATCAGCAGTCATATTCAGTGGATCAATAACAGCATCAAAAGCACTATTTACAGTTGTAATGGCTTCATTGAACATACCCTGGAAAATAGAGGAATTAGCCCTGTAGTGGAGGTCACCACTTTCTGCTGCATGACCAAGGCTGATGAACTCATCTGTCATTCCTTTGACTGTCTCCATGAGTCCGATAGTATATGGCAAAAGCTTATCATTTTCAGAACGCTTTCCTGCCTGCTTATACCTTGGAAGGTCACTGAAGTCACCTCTGGCCATGAACTCGAATGTACGCTGGATGTTCAGCAACCTGTTGCGTACCTCATTCACAGCGTAGGAATTATCTTTGAATATTCCATTATATTCGCCTTCAACACTAGTCTCAAAGTCATTTGTAGCCAGTTTGAGAAGAACGTCGGTGCTCTCCTTCAGTGGTTTTGCAATTGAATCAAGAGTATTATTAAGGTTCTCTATGATTGTCCTGAATTCCCCACCATGGCGTGTCGCATCAGCACGCATGTCCACTCTGCCTTCAGCACCTGCCACTGCGAGACTCTCAGAATCCTCGATAAGTGCATTGATTGCATCGACACAGATATTCAGGTTGTCCTTGAAATCATTATAGCTGCCCTTGAACTCCTTTGTAATCTTAGGAGGAATATCTCCCTTTGAAAGACGATCCACATAGCTGGATGCTGCCTTGAATGGCCTTATGATGGAATCAAGCATTTCATTGATCCCTAAAGCAAGTTCTTTGAACTCACCTTCAAACTTTTCAGGGTCAGCACGAACATCAAGTTTACCTTCAATGGCAGAACTTACAAGAATATTGATCTGCTCTGATAGCTTCTTCTGTTCTTCAACCTCGTTCTTCCACCCCGTAGCCTTGTCCAGAAAAGCATTCAATGCTTCTGTCATCTCTTTTTCAATCCCACTGCTCTGAAGGCTTAACCTGGAATCAGACTTGCCCTTTTCAATGGAATTCAAAACATCAATGACTTCGTTGTATAGTTTGTTGTTTTTCCCTAACATATTTTCACCCGATAGCATCAAATTCACTAAAGTGTAAGTTTAACTTTTGCACATATTATCGCCAAATTATCCGCGAATATACAATTCTGTATAATTATAATTAGGCTGATTTAAAGATAAACACGATGGTATAAAAAGATATCATTGGAAAATATATTGATATAGACATCCAACTGTTTTCAAAAGATAACTAACTAATAAAACCTTGTATTTACCTACGCCAATCCTGCTACAAACTTAATAACAGACCTTGAACCTGCGGATTTCATAGGAACTAGACTTCAGGATCATTTCCCTAAAAGTGAAATGAAAAAAATGATGGAAATAATGTCCAATTCTATGAAACACAGGTCTGACGGTAAGTTTACTAAAATTGAAACGTTCATATATGATAAAAAAAGGAACCTTATACCCATAGAGATCTATGCTAAAATGTTGTTTGACGAGAATGGAGATTTCTGCGGGCTTCAGGGAACCACCGAAAAAGAACCCATGTTAGTGATTCACAAAAATGAATCATCCACATTAACTAAAAATGTGCTTTGTCTTTTATTAGTGCATTATTATATTTCATGACCCGGTGGCTTTTTTTGTTTGTTGCCGGATATGACGTAAAGAACATATAAACCCTCACCAGAAACTACATAAAAGAACATGATATATAAGGTACAATTTCATCTGGCAAAGAGTTAGATGATTCACTATTATAATTAATCACTCACAATTATATAAGTTCCCGGAGGATTCCCATGAAAGTAAAAATCACTGAAACTATTCTTCGAGATGCGCATCAATCACTCATTGCCACTAGAATGCGCACCCGTAACATGCTTCCAATTGTGGATAAGCTTGACGAAGTTGGATACTATTCACTTGAGATGTGGGGTGGAGCAACATTTGACAGTTCCATAAGATATCTCAACGAGGACCCATGGGAACGATTGAGGGATCTCAAAAAACACATGAAGGAAACCCCTGCCCAGATGCTGCTCAGAGGACAGAATCTGGTAGGATACAGGCACTATTCCGACGATGTTGTGGAAAAGTTCGTAAAGAAAGCCCATGAGAATGGTATTGATATCTTCAGGGTATTTGATGCTGTAAACGATGTCCGCAACATGGAAAAAGCAATAACGGTCGCTAAAAAGGAAGGAGCTCATGTACAGGGAACAATAGCCTACACCATCAGTCCTGTTCACACAATTGACAAATATGTAGAACTGGCAACCGATCTTGCAGAGCTGGAATGTGATTCCCTGTGTATCAAGGACATGGCAGGTCTCATATCACCACAGCAGGCTTATGACCTTGTAAAAGCCCTGAAGTCAGAAGTGAACCTTCCTGTGGACCTGCACGCACACTGTACATCAGGAATGGCACCTATGAGTTACACTGCAGCATGCAGGGCAGGTGTCGATATATTAGATACTGCACTCTCCCCATTTGCATGGGGAACATCACAGCCACCAACCGAATCTATCGTGGCTGCACTTGCTGAAACAAAGCGTGCTACAGGACTTGATCTTGAGCTGATATCCGAGATATCACACTATTTCAAGGAAATCAAAGAACACTACCGTTGTATACTTGACCCTATATCCGAGCAGGTTGACACCAATGTCCTGCTTTACCAGATTCCAGGAGGAATGCTGTCAAACCTCGTATCCCAGCTTAAAGAGCAGAATGCACTGGATAAATTCGATGAGGTTCTCAAGGAAATGCCACTTGTGCGTGCAGAACTTGGATACCCGCCACTTGTCACACCTACCAGCCAGATAGTAGGTACCCAGGCAGTGCTCAATGTACTCATGGGTGAGAGATATAAGGTAATTCCAAAGGAAGTAAAAGATTATGTTCGCGGTCTTTACGGAAGACCACCGCAGAAGATAAGCGCCGAGATAGTTGCAAAGATAATCGGTGAAGATGAACCGATCACCTGCAGACCTGCAGACCTTCTCCAGCCTGAATACGAGAAGATGAAGAAGGAAGCAGAAGATATGGGCATTGTAAAGAAGGAAGAGGACATTCTCACATACATCCTCTATCCTGCTATAGCCCCTGCATTCCTGAAAGGTGAACTTGAAGAAGAAGACCTTGTACCGATCATGGAGAAAAAACACCCATGTGCTACAGCAGACGTTTCCGGCATACCAACTGAATACAAGGTAGAGGTTGACGGAGAGGTTTTCAATGTTAAGGTAAATCCTGTCGGAGGTTCTGTTAAAATCGTTGAAGCAGATGAGAAGCCAACTGCAGATTCTTTATCCGGAGCTGTTACAAGTCACATGCAGGGAATGGTACTTTCAATAAAGGTCCAGATCGGTGATTCCATTGAAGAAGGTGACACAGTCTGCGTCATTGAAGCTATGAAGATGGAAAATGCAATCCATGCACCACATGGAGGAACCGTCAAAGCCATACTTATCTCAGATGGTGATGCCGTCAAATCCGGCGATGTATTAATGAGTATAGAGTAGGTGAACAGGCATGTTCAAGAAAGTACTGGTAGCCAACCGAGGTGAGATCGCCATCCGTATAATGCGTGCATGTCGTGAGCTTGGTGTTCAGACTGTGGCAGTATACTCAGAAGCTGACAAGAATGCCCTTTTTGCAAAATATGCAGATGAGGCATATAGTATTGGCCCTGCACCTTCCAGCCAGAGTTACCTCAATGGCGACAAGATCATACAAGTTGCACTCGAATGCGGAGCAGAGGGAATTCACCCTGGATACGGATTCCTGTCCGAGAACAGTAAATTCGCCCGCAAGTGTGAGGAAGCAGGAATTACATTTATAGGACCATCGAGCAAGTCCATCGAACAGATGGGAAGTAAGATAGCCGCCAGGAATACCATGATAGCAGCAGGTGTTCCGGTAGTCCCTGGAACAAATGAAGCGATATCTGACCCTGAAAAAGCAGCAGATATCGCAGATGGCATCGGTTACCCTGTTATAATCAAAGCATCTGCCGGCGGTGGCGGCATCGGAATGAAAATAGTACATTCCAGAAAAGATTTCCACAATGCCCTTAATTCTATTCAGTCTGTGGCGGAATCGGCTTTTGGTGACTCAACTGTTTTTATTGAGAAATATGTAGAAGAACCAAGACACATTGAATTCCAGATACTTGCCGACAAGTACGGAAATGCAGTATATGCCATGGAAAGAGAGTGCTCCATACAGCGCAGACACCAGAAACTCATTGAAGAGGCACCATCCCCTGTAATGACACCGGAGCTTCGCAAGCAGATGGGAGAAACTGCCGTCAAGGCTGCAAAGGCCATTGGGTACGAGAATGCAGGAACTGTTGAATTCCTTTACTCAAAGGGAGAGTTCTATTTCCTTGAGGTCAATACCAGGCTTCAGGTAGAGCATACCATTAGCGAGATGATCACCGGCATTGATCTTGCAAAACAGCAACTCCATATTGCATGTGGTGAGAAATTGCCATTCAAACAGGAAGATATCAAAATCAATGGATGGGCAATTGAATGTCGCCTCAACGCTGAGGATCCACTCAATGACTTCGCGCCATCCCCTGGAAAGATAAGAAGATATCGTTCCGCAGGCGGACCTGGCATAAGGGTCGACAGTGGAGTTCACATGGGATACACCATTTCACCTTATTATGACTCAATGATCTCAAAACTCTGCGCATGGGGAAGTGACAGGAACGAAGCCATTGACAGGATGCAGCGTGCACTTTACGAATATGTTGTCGTTGGAGTCACAACCAACATCCCATTCCATAAGGCAGTCCTGAAACATCCTGCATTCAGGGAAGGAAAACTTACAACCCACTTCATAGAGGACAACAACATCATCGAGGATGTTAAAAGGGTAGTAGAGGAAGATTCCGCCAAAGGAGCCACCCTGGCATCAGTGCTTGATAACAAGGACCAGAAAATTGCTGCTGTCACCGCTGCTGTGGGCTCATATGTAAATGCTGCCAAGAAACAGACAAAGTAATAAACCTTCGGCAACAACATACAATATGGTGGCGAGTAAATATTCGGGTGGTGGAACCTGTGAATGACAACAGAAAAGAGATTATAAAATTGTTAAGACTATCTGAAGGAAAACCTGTTTCAGGCCAGGATATAGGGGAGAAGCTTGGCATATCCAGGGCAATGGTCTGGAAGTATGTAAGGAATCTCAGAAAAGAAGGATATGACATCCGTTCTTCTCCAAAGACAGGATATATACTTGATGCATACCCGGACCGAATAGACCCTGATGAACTGAAAACGATCTTAAAGACAAGCCTTATAGGAACTGATATCAGATATTATTCAGAGTTAGAGTCTACTAACAATACAGCCCGGGAGATCGCATTTAAAGCACCAGAAGGCACCGTAGTCATTGCGGAAACGCAGAGAAAAGGCCGTGGACGCATGGGAACCGAATGGCAATCAATCCCTGGCGGCATATGGTTATCCCTTATACTAAAACCATCCATACCACTTGACAATGTATCAAAGATAACACTCGTAGCTGGTATTGCAGTGATAAATGCACTGAGGAATGCAGGAGTTGATGCACGTATCAAATGGCCAAATGATGTACTTGTCAAAGGCAGGAAGATATGCGGGATACTCACAGAGGTCAGCGCTGAAGTTGAAAAGGTGGATTACGTCATTCTTGGTATCGGGATAAATGCAAACGTCAAACTTGATGATCTTAAAGACGAGATCAGAAAAAATTCTACAAGTATTTCCAATGAGATGGGAAAAGTGATTAACAGAACCACTTTTGTTGCATCACTTCTTTATGAACTTGAACAACAATACATAAAGTTCAAAACCCAGAAATTCACGGATATCATCGACGAATGGATCAATCTCTCTGATACGATCGGGAAGGAAGTAAAGATCAAGACACCAAATAAACTCATTGAAGGCAAAGCTGTGGGAATTACTGAACACGGAGCAATTGTTGTTCTTGACAGGAACAATGAGAGACAGGAGATCATTGCAGGCAACTGCCGCTACCGTAACTGATCTGATGAAGTGATACTTTGATACTGCACTCCAAAAGAACCTGCAATATCATCATTGCATTCCTGCTTTTTTTTTCAATAATAACACTGGCATGTGCTGAATCGTTACTCATAAATGAATATAACCAGCCTTTGATCATAAGGGAGCACAGTGAACCTTTGTTAATAAATGGAACCGGAATATTTCTGACAACCGGTGGTTCATGGGATTTCTACCAAGGCTATATTTTAACGATCAAGAGTGTCAATATTGAACAAAAGCAGGTGTGGATCAAACTCCAGCATGAAGATGAACTCCTTAAAGAAGCAATCCTGTCAGAAGATGCTACTTTTGTCTATGCTAAAGACGATGAAATACTGAACATTACCGTGGATACCATATACGCAAGTCCCGGTGGAGAGCTCATTACCTTCAAACCAGTATACCAATATCAGGACAGTGACTTTCCGGAACCCATTATATCAGATGATGATGACAACATAAACCAAAGCACTGATGATCAGATTCCTGAAAACAGCACCACTAATCAGACAAACGGATTTACACTATTCCACACGATTGCATGCATATCAATTTTGCTGGCATGCAGACGTATTGTAAATTGAACAAAATTAGAAAATATGTAAAAGAAGAAAGTTGATCAGAATTTCAGATCGCCCTTCTCCATTAATACTTTAAGATCCTCCAGACTCAGACGGCCACTCTTCTCCAGTTTCTCTTTGGCAACAACAAGATGCTCTTCCTGCTTCTTATCATCTTTTTCAACCTGGATATCATTGAGTTTCTCGAGATAAATACCAAGCTCATCCCTGAGAGCAGCGATCTTCTTCTTAAGAGGGTCGATCTTTTCCCTGATAGGAGCAGTGATTGAATATTTCTCTGATATCTGCAAGTGAGCTTCATCGGCAGCTTTTCTCAATTCATCAGCCTGATTATAGAAATCTATCATTTCAAGATGGTATTTCTGGGATTCTTCTGCAAGCTTGCCGATTTCATCACCAAAATCATCCCTTGATTCAAACACATCTTTTGAAGCTTCGTATGTTTTCATCAGTTTTTGATGGATATCATTTGCATCAAATGCTGCTCCAAGACGCTCTTTAAGATCCAGTAACCTGCCGAACAGATCAACCTCATGGTTCAATGGAATATCAGCATTCAGAAATAGATCGAGGTCTGCAGCATAGGCTTTTGAAAGTGTCTCAACACTACCCTTGGATAACTTATTGAGATCATCCCTCTTTGTTTTAAGTTCACTTATATCATCTGAGAACTGACGTGACTTTTCATGAACCTCATTCCTTGAAGATTTCAAAGCAGCTATCTTTGCATTGATAGAGTCTCTCCTGGATTTGACATCCCGTGCCTTTGCCACCAGGACCTTTACCTTGGAGTTTAGAGCATCACGCTTCTCTTTTAACTCATCTGTATTGGTGCGATGAAGTTTGAGTTCCCTGAAGATACCCTTAAGCTCACGTTCATGGTGATCTATCTGAGTACGAAGGTCATTCGCTTTGTTCTTCAGTTCTTTTTCATTCATAGAAGTAATATCTATATCTGTCATGCTTTGACCTCTTCTGCATCAGCCACACCAGGTTGTTTTTCCCAGTAATCCAGTGCCTCTTTATGGCTTTTTATCCTGTTCTCCAGCCAATTATACCTTGGAGATATTTCGTTCATTTCTCCCTCAAGTGAAGATATGGAGTTATTGTAGTTTTCCTCAGAACTATCAATTGAACTTAATTCCATTTTTGAACTTAGAGCCTGCTTGATCCTTTCCTGTATAGCATCAAGACGGTCGTTAATACCAGATGTTTTTGAGCCAAGAGAAGAGATACTCTCCAAAATAGAATCTACCTGCTTTTGCTCCTCATCAGGGGTCAGTGAACCTTTCACCTTTGAAAGCTTCTCTTTGGCAAATTCCATTGCCCTGGAAAATTCGCTGTTGCCTGAAATTGAATCACTGAGTTCATCAAGCAACTTTTCTGCCTGATGATAGAACAATTGCCTTTTCTCAGTCAATATCTCTACTTTTTCCAGAACATCTTCCCTGTTCTTTTTAGAGGACTCGATGCTTTCCAGAACTACTTTTATTTTGTTCCCGAGTTCATCGAATTCAGAAGCATACTCATCTAAGAATTTCTTATGCTTCTGCACAACTCCTCCAATCAGCCCTTTTCTGTCAAAGGTGTTTAGCGCATTGTTCTCTGCGCCCGAAACCGCCATCTCATCATTCATAATAAAACCTCGTAGCCTTTATACCCTGAATACCTGGGCATGTGCCACTTCATTAATGATCATTACATTATCTTTATTTACAACACCGGATTTAACGGCACACGAAACCGCCTTTTCACCAAAGATGTTGACATTTGATGCTTTTGATATAACTTTAATAGCATCTTCCTCTGATATGATTTCCCCTTTATAGAATTCTTTTGTTATTGTAACAGTGATATTTCCTTCTTTAAGAGTTTTTCCTATCAGTTCCCTGTCACATAGAGCAACAATAGTTGTATCGCCTGATTTATGCATCTTGATATACATAGGATCACTTCTTCAAACTACTTTTACATGTTCTTTGTCAGGTTTTATCAGGTCACCGGAACGTCTCATCTTGGATATCAGTTCTTCTGCATGCTGATGATCGATCTGCTGATTAAGTGCTTCTGCATAGACCTCTTCAAGCGGTGCTTTGCCACCCGGGTGCTTTTCACCAACCATTTTAATAATCTCTTTGATAATCTTTATCTTATCCCTCTGGCTCTTACTTGTGCCGGAAGCTATGATATCAACATCGAATGCTCCCGTATCAGGATCGACTCCGACCTGCCGTAGACAGGAGTAAACTATCTTGGTCGTTCTTTTGGCATCATCCATTGTCGCAACGTTACTGAGCCTCAGACGTGCACTTGCCTCTGCAAGTCTTACAAGAGCCTCCAGCTGACGTGCAGTAACCGGCACAGGAGCATCCTTACCATCACCCATCCTTCGCAGGTCCATGTAGAACTTGACAAGGTGCTCACGTGCATCTTCCTCCATTACAGGGAAAATATTCCTTCTTGCATAGGCAACATACTTCCTGAGCATATCGGCATCTATTATAGGCCTGATGACATCCATATGTGCATCAACCTGTTCCTGAGTGATAGTGCTTGAAGGCATGTTCTTACGTTGCTCAGAGAGCTCACCAGCATAATGCGACTTGAGAATGTGTTTGGCTATCCTTGAATCCATGTCCTCGTTTGGCGTATCCAGCATAACGAATATCATATCAAATCTGGATATCAGAGCTGGTGGCATGTTTATCTGCTGGGCGATGCCCTCATACCTGTCAAAACGCCCGTATTTTGGATTTGCAGCACCAAGAAGTGCACATCGTGATTTTAATGTGGCAATGATACCTGCCTTTGCAACACTTATTGTCTGCTGTTCCATTGCTTCGTGGAGTGCACTCTTATCTTCTGTGCTCATCTTATCCATCTCATCCACTGCAGCTATACCCATATCTGCCATGACAAGTGCACCAGCTTCCAATGTCCAGCGACCGTCTCCCAGATCATCTTTTACCGCTGCAGCAGTAAGACCACTCGAAGAAGCGCTCTTACCCGATGCAAAGACACCTCTTGGGGAGAGTTTCACCATGTAACGAAGCATCTGACTTTTTGCAACACCCGGATCACCCACAAAGAGCATGTGAATGTCACCACGAACCCTGGAGCCATCAGGCAGATGTTTGGCAACACCTGAGAACAATTGAAGTGAAAGGGCTTCTTTCACATCTTCGTAACCATAAATAGAAGGAGCTATGGAAGCTATTACTTTGCTATATATTTCCGGGTCACGACTCATTGCGAGAATTTCTTCCTCCTCTTCCGGACTTATTGCGAGTTCATCAAACTCCAGATCCATGTATTCTATGGAATTTGCATGTAAGACCAGATCATAGAAAGGAGATTTACCTTCACGGGTAGTTCTCTGGTGAGAACGTAAGACCCCATTGATAATAACACGGTCTCCGGGTTTAACAATTCCTGCAAGGTCGTCCTCAATATCCACATCAAGGCTTTGTGGTTGTGAACCGCCTTTGAGGTTCTCAGGAGATTCCTGTACCTGAAGTTTCTGTGCATCAATAAAAACGGACTGGTTTATAAGTATCTTGAACGGACCTTTCCGGCCACACGTTTCATTTTCACATTCTACAGGTTCTATGAATTTTACCTCAGTTTGTGGGATCATTGTCACATGCTCACAGCGCATACACTGGAATGCAGCTTCGAGTACCTTCGGGCGTACTTCTGTCGCCTTACGGATCATACCATCAATGGCAACAAACTGGAGAAGATGCTTGCTACGAAGATCCCTGTTAGATATCTTATTTGGTATCCTTACAAAACGAACCCTTGTATCATCCAGTGTTTTCTCAACAGGCAGATCTATCTGACGTAGTGCATTGTTAGCACTGGGCATTACCTCATCAGGATTAAAAAGAAGTTCACTGGCAATTTCCCGGTCAAATATCTCAAGGTCGGAGAACTCAACTTCCAGACTACGCTGGTCAGGATAATTATTCGCAAGTTGCAGAACATTATCCCAATAATATTTTTTAAGGAACGCTACGAATTTTTCGTCCCACTTACCTTCAGTCATGGTTACACAATAATTAATTAAAAATCATTTAGGGAATCCAACATAGCCTTCAAATGATATGAACATTTCGAAACACATCTTACATACTATTCGTCATCCTGCCCGCATCCGTCATCATATTGTCTCTGGATCTTGCGCAGGATACCATGAAGGGTATGCACTTCCCGGGAAAGCAGACATGCCCTCCCGAATATTCTCTTTAGCATCAGTTTGGTCTTTTCCCTTTTATGCACCGGATAATCAATATCATCAATAAGCTCCGAAAGATGCTCGTACAATAGTCTCATGTCCAGGGAATCTGCCAGCGGTGCATCACCAGCTTTAAGGTCACTGAATTCATAAAGAACAACAGCCACCGCATGGGACAAATTCATTACAGGATAGACATCTGATGTGGGAATTGTCATTATAAGATCACATAGTTTAAGTTCCTCTTTATTGAAACCGTGATCCTCTCTTCCGAAAAGTACTGCTACCCTGCCACTGAGACCTGTAAGACGCTCTTTGACCTCTGCAGGAGAATATCCGGGAACCCTCCAGTGAAAATCAAATCTGGAACCTGATATGCCGGTAGTACCGATTACAATGCTGCAATCATCAATAGCTTCTTCAAGAGTTGACACTCTTCTTGCATTCTCCAGTATATCCCTTGCATGTGAGGACATAGCTCTTGCTTCACCTTCGAGTTTACATGGATTTACAAGTACCAGATCTGAGAAACCAAAATTCTTCATTGCTCTTGTGACGGAGCCTACATTTCCCTGATAAAGGGGTTCAACAAGTACTACTCTTAGATCCATTTGAATGATACAACCATTGCATCTTGTTTATGATTTGCACTACTTAAGTATGTGACAGCATATAAGGTTAATTAACCAGAATTTTTCCGTGTGCATGAATTTCGAGCAACAAAGCGCCTACTGATATAGATTTCTTTGATGAAAATCTTTAAATAATATCGACACCACAATCATGCAAACCAAACCGGTTACTTATAAGTAAAAAACAATTTCAATTCTCGTAATAATTATACTTATATAGATATCAGGAGAAAACTAAATGGCTATGGATTATTTTGCAGGCGTAACTGACGCCTTAAGACTTACATTTGTTCAGGTTATGATAATGGCGACCCTGTCCATTGGTATTTTCATAATAGGAATGTATATTAACTTAAAGAAGTGGGGTATGGGCTCCACAGGCTATGGTGCAGCACCTTCAAAAAGCATTTTAGCCTTCCCTAAGATGCTCATGTACCAGATGAGCGAGCACGCCCATGTCCACAACCAATCCGTTCTGGAAACATTTGTTCTTGACATAGTCTTCCAGAGAAGGATACTAAGAAGAAGCCCTCTCAGATGGTTCATGCACTTCACTATTTTCGTTGGCTGGATGGTTCTTTTTGTAATGTCACTCGCTATGTTCCTTGTGGAAATGATACACATGATCGGCGAGAAAGCAGGATATGCACATTCACTTCCTGAATTTATGAGTCCTGCGGTCTTCAGAGAGCTCCTTGCAGTACCAAACGATGTATTCAGTTACATCCTACTTGTTGGAATTATTATCGCAATCTACAGAAGACTTTTCGTTACAAAGGTAAGAGAAGCCACAATTGCATATGACTCAGTTCTTCTTATCGGACTTACTGTAATCACAATATCAGGATTCGTTGCAGACGGCATCAGGACCGGCAGATTCTGGGCACTTGGCATAGATGACCCCACTATAGCACCACCAATGGCTCTTTTCCATGTGATCATCTCACTTCTGTTCTGTATTGCATACATCCCATTCAGTAAATACATACACATGATCGCAATACCACTCGCACTCCTTGCAAACAAGGGAGGAGAATAAAATGGCAAAACGTGAAGCTTCCATTAATACAGAGAATTTTACAGCAGTCCAGCTTATGGAACTGGATTCATGCAGTCGCTGTGGCGAATGTGTGGACTGGTGTCCAACATATGATGCATCAGGAAAAGAACCCGGACTTGCACCAAGAGACAAGATTCTCAGGTGGAGAGAGTACATGAACAAGTCCTACGGACTTCGTGCAAAGCTCTTTGGGCCAAAAGAAATACCTGAAGAAGAAATTGAGCAGTTCAAGAATGATGTATACGGCTGTACAACCTGCGGAATGTGTGCAACAGTCTGTGAATCAGCTATCAACACCGTCGAACTCTGGGAATCCATGCGTGCAAACCTTGTAAAGCGTGGAAATGGTCCATTCGGTAAGCAGGGTGCTTTCCTCAAACTCATCGGAGAGTACAAGAACCCTTACATGGAAGACAACAAGAACAGAATAAACTGGTTCCCTGAGGACATCAAGGTCGAAGACAAGGCAGAGATCCTTTACTTCGGCGGATGTACCGCAGAACTCAAACAGAGGAAACTTGCACTTGCAACCACACGTGTACTCAACAAGCTGGGAATCAAATTCACAATGCTCGGCGAAGATGAGATATGCTGTGGTTCAGCACTTATCAGAACCGGACAGTACTTCATCAATGACACTGCAAAGGTAAATGCGCAGAAGAACATTGATAATATCAAGGCAAAGGGTGCAAAGACTGTACTCTACGCATGTGCCGGATGTTTCAGGGCATCACTCATTGACTGGCCAAGACTCACAGGAAAGGAACTTCCATTTAAAGTAATGCACATTACAGAGTTCCTGCAGAACCTTATTGAGAAAGGCGAGATCAAATGGGAGAAATCCATTGACAAGAAGGTCACATACCACGACCCATGCCACCTTGGACGCCACGTAGGTGTCTTTGAGCCACCAAGAGCTGTTCTTGAAGCAATTCCAGGTATCGAGTTCGTCGAGATGGAAAGGATCGAGAACAACCAGCGCTGCTGTGGTGCTGGTGGTGGAGTGAAAGCAGGTATTCCTGACCTTGCACTCGGTGTTGCTTCAACACGTGTTGAAGATGCACTTGCAACAAAAGCAGACCTTCTTTCAAGTGCCTGCCCATTCTGTAAGAGAAACCTCAGTGACGGAAGGGATGCAATAGGTGCAAAGGAACTTGAAGTTGAGGATGTCGTAGTTCTTACTGCTGAAGCAATGGGAATTGACCTCAGCGACGCACCAGAGTGATTAATTTCACTCTTCTTTTTTTATTTTCAGGGTAAATTGAATATACTTATTAGTACTATTTACGTTTCTCATGCAAATACCTTATGAATTACTTGGTAAATTCTTCATAATACTTGCAATTGCTGCATTAGTAGTGTTGGGAATAGCATTATTGCTGGGAGCATATAGCTTCAAAAAACAAAGGATACTCTTTCCTAATTTTGTCCTGTTCATCCTTTACCTGTTCTACGGCCCTGCAAAATGGATATGCAGGGTATTTGGTATCAAAGATACCCTGGTTGATGAGATACTGGTGGAAGTACGTAACGCAGTCATGCTTGAAGGATTTAAGAAGATTAAGAATGGAAGAGTCATATTCCTTCCACAGTGCCTGAGGCATCCGAATTGTAAAGCCCGTTGCGACCCTTTGGTAGGTTACGAATGTAAAATGTGTGGCCTTTGTGATATTGGAACCATATGCAAAGCTGCTAATGAAAGGAATTTTGAAGTATATGTTATACCGGGAGGGAGCTTTGTTAAAAAAATAATAAAAGCTCACCGGCCTGAAAGTTGTATAGGTGTAGCATGTTACCCGGAACTGGCGGAATCCATGCAGGGAGCTTCACCCTTTATGATAGTACAGGGAGTTTCACTATTGCAGGATGGATGCTATAACACCAGAGTCGATGTTGAGGAAGTGATCAGGAAGATGGAGGAGTGTGATGTATAGAACAATAGGAATTCTGGTTACTATAGTCTTCTTACTTTCCATACTGCTTGCATTTGTTGCGCTGACAGTAAGCCGCATCAGTCTTAACAGGCATGTATGGCTTGCAGGGTTCTTCGCCGGAATACTTGACTTTTTTTATATGCCTTTGAAGTACTTTTTCTACAAATTCTCAGACCCCAGAATACTTGATAAGTGGATGGTATCCCTGAAAAATATATCAAACAGGAACGATTTCAGGAAAACTCAAAAACGCATGATAATTGCACCCCATTGTATGCGTTCCATGGATTGTCCTGCATCTTCCACAAAGACAGGCATACAATGCATTTCCTGTGGAAAATGCATATTTAGCAAACTTAAGGAAGATGCTGAAAAGTATGGATATGACCTATACATCGTAACAGGCTCTTCATTCGTAAAACATGTGCTCAAAGAAAAGAACTATGATGCTGCTTTACTAATAGCCTGCGANNGTCGAGTATGGAAATGTACTCGATACGTTGAAAATGCTTTCTAATTAACCCTTTGAGAAATGTGGTGCTCAGATGTATGACCTTATAATTATTGGTGCCGGACCTTCCGGTTCGTCTGCAGGAAGAATTGCAGGAAAGAACGGACTTAAGACACTTATAATTGAAAAAGAGATGTTCCCCCGATACAAACCATGTGGGGGAGCATTATCTGAACATGCGATGTCCTATCTTGATTTTAAAATACCGGAATATATAATCGAAAAGGATATTTTCGGAGGAAGGGTTCGATTCCGGGGAAAAAGTATAGAATACTTCAAAGATTACCGGCTTTCTGTAATCGTAACAAGAAGCATATTTGATAATTACCTGCTTGAGAAAGCAAAAGAAACGGGCATTGATATTCACCATGAGGAAAAAGTCACAGATATATCCCAGAATGATGCTCACGTTTCCGTAACAACAAACAAAGATAGTTACAAAGCCAGATATGTAGTAATTGCATCCGGATCCCAGGGGAAACTTAAAACTGTGGTCCGAAGAGAGGAAAACAAAAGCGAATACGGAGTTTGTCTTGTCACTGAAGTTGAAGAAAAGAATGAAGTTATTGACCAATACATAAAAGATGCTATCGAAATGCACTTTGGCGTATCCGGAGTAGGATACGGTTGGGTATTTCCGCATAAAGGATACTACTCAGTAGGTGCTGGCAGTGTGATGGCAAAGCATCTCCCAAATCCAAAAATGGCAATGCATGATTATCTGAAAGTCAATGGATTCACCGGAAAATACAAACTCAATGGCCATGTCATCCCATGTGGCGGCCACAAAAGAAAACTGGTTAAAGGAAGGATAATATTAAGCGGCGATGCAGCAGGCTTCGTTGATGCATTTACAGGTGAAGGACTGGCTTATGCCATACGATCAGGACAACTTGCAGCAGAGACCATCATCCAGAATGCAGGAACTGAGTTAAAACTTCAGGAACTCGTAAATTATGAAAACAGATGTTACTCTGAATTTGGTGAGCATCTGAAATATTCACTTATTTTCGCAAAGATAATGCACTATTTCCCTGAACGGTCTTTCAATGCCTTTATAAAAGAAACGGATATCCTTGATATGTTCCTTGAAGTGGTGACCTTCAATAGAACGTACAAAGACCTGGTTAAATGGCTTATATTCAATTTCAAGTTCCGCTGGCTTAAAAAATAAGAGTGTATTGAGTGAGGAGAGTAAGCTCCCTTCTGTTGATGCAATACATTCATCCCGCCTGGCAGGATTATGCACTCCGAAGAGCTGCATTGACGGCATTCGGCTACGCGTCGACAAACTTCGGGAATGGTCTAAACAACCATTGCCCCCTACTCCTGACTTGCACCCACGAGGATTCGCCGTTCCATCCGCGATCCATGCGACCTCAGCTTTTCAGCATCATAGCATTAACATGGTACGGTATCGTTTCTGTGCCAGCATGCAGCGAACTGCATGAGTTGCAAAGCAACTGCCCGGGCTCTCGCCCGATGCCCTTTACAGGCATTCGTGTGTTTAGAAGGTGGGGAGACTTTCCTCAGGTCAAATGACCCGGCGGCCGTCCTTCCTCTCTCGGATGTAAAGACAGCATTAAGTGATATATATCTTATTATGAACAAAACCATAGACTGCCGTAATTAATCAAATATCATAAGTCATTCTTAAATAAAACAGAACTGATTAAAATAATTGCGTATATTGACACAACATTTATAATAGATTCGATAAAACTTCTTAATTAGTACGATATGAAATACAATAGATATCTCATAGTTGGCATCACTTTACTGACAGTGTTACTGTTGTTTCTATTCGCAAGAGCTGTTTCTGAAACCGAAACTGAGTTGTTCGGACTTGACGGATCAGGTTCATACCAACACGGATACAGTACATTATTGTTAGGAATAGGATTGCCTCTTGTGCTGGCAATACTTTCTGTATTCCCCAGTACTAAAAAAGGCAAATCCCAGGAAAAATAAAAGTGATTCAGCATTAAAGCTTAAGTACGCCACAGCCGCAGCCACGATTCAACAGGTAATCTACTTTTGAAATAATCTCATCCTTGTGGAAATCAGATAGCTCTTCGAACTCGTCCTTATGCTTATCCTTGACGTGCTCTATCATTTTTTCCTTCGCTTTTTTGGGATCAGCGTCAATGACAATGAAATCATCATTAAAACCAAGATCCCTGCATCTTAGTATATGTACTATGATAAAACCTCCCTGTATAAAGTACAAACTCCTACCTTATTAATTTTTGTTTTAACTGCAAAAAAGAGGGCTGTTATCGTCGTACTTCAAAGAAAGAATGAAGCACCGATAACGATGAACAGAATACCTGCAGCTGTTGAGATAGTTCTTTTGTTGATTTTCTCCATGAGGATCTTACCAACGTATATGGCCATAGAGGACAGGATCAGTAAAGCAAATACAACCCCCATGAACACAAGTAAAGGATCGTACTGTGTAGCAAAGAGAGCTGCTGCAAGCTGCGTCTTGTCACCCATTTCGGATACAAGGATAAGGCCAAATCCAGACATAAACGGACTCTTCAATTCATAGGAACCATCGTCATCATCCTCTGCCCTGTTCAGCAGTGTTGTCAGGCCAAATATTATGAACAGTATGCCTGCACCTATACGTACATACTCCATTGGAATCCTGTTTGCTATGAAATTCCCTAAAAGGATGGCAAGACCATCCGTCAGCACAAAAGCCAGCATCACACCAGCAAGTAGTGAAACATATTTTG
Organism: Methanolobus sp. UBA32; assembly: GCA_002507205.1. Lineage (GTDB taxonomy): Archaea > Halobacteriota > Methanosarcinia > Methanosarcinales > Methanosarcinaceae > Methanolobus. The sequence goes on from DAZF01000055.1 coordinate 52,262, forward strand.
TGGTCTTTGTAGAGAGGACAAGCACTGCAAGCTGGGTTTTGTCACCCAACTCAGCGAGGCCAACCAGTAGGAATGGGATAAGAATGTCCTGAATCATGCATCATAAATCCCCCAACCTCCTATATAAGTTATGTTAAAGTGGTATATGAAATTCGATTAAAATTCAAAATAAAAGCAATATTCTGATAACTGATATCCTGTCCGGCCAGGCTTTGTTACACCTTTCTTTCTGTGATAACATATCTGAATTTGATGATACTACAAATATTCCAGTGTGTCAGGGCAAAATATATAGTACGAGATTTATTTGAACTATGGGAATAATCAAATAAACTTAAATATATAATAACGGCAAAAGGATGCTTGTTAGTGGTTTATAGGCACAAAGAAACATAAAAAATAGAAACTTATTAGTAATAGCAATCACCAACCGATATCCTACTATTACTATCCTGATGGTTAGGAACAGGCCGGGGGTAGGAAGACCGGCCTGCAAAAAATAGTATTATAAAATAGAGGAAGTGACAAAGCATGGGTAATCTTAGGCAACCAAATGCAAATGAAGCCACTCAGACTTTCAACAGGTCTAAGAGTGTAGTACCGATGTCAGGTATCTGTACACGTTGTGTGGACGGATGTCGTGGAAATTGTGAAATTTTTAAATCAACATTCAGAGGACGTGAAGTTCTGTACCCCGGACCTTTTGGAGAGATCACAGCCGGTGCAGACAAGAACTACCCTATTGACTACTCCCACCTTAACATACAGGGATATGCAGTCGGCGCAATAGGAATGCCAGATGACATGGTGCCTGGCCCTGAAACTGCAAGATTCCCCAATGTTAGTACTGAAACGGAGTACGGCTGGGACAAAAAAGTAAAGATGAAGGTACCCATCTTCACCGGAGCATTAGGTTCCACCGAAATCGCAAGGAAGAACTGGGAACACTTTGCCATCGGCGCAGCTATTTCAGGCATCACCATCGTTTGTGGTGAGAACGTATGTGGTATAGACCCGGGACTTAAAAGAGGAAATGACGGCCTTGTTACAGAATCACCGGAGATGGACCGCAGGATTGAACTCTACAACAAATACCATGATGGCTACGGTGAAATGCTCGTCCAGATGAACGTAGAGGACACAAATCTTGGTGTAGCAGAATACCTTTCCAGCAAGCACGAAATGGATACCATTGAACTCAAATGGGGACAGGGTGCAAAATGTATTGGTGGAGAGATCAAGGTAAAAGAGCTTGACCGCGCTATCGAGCTTAAGAAAAGAGGTTACATCGTAACACCGGACCCTGAACTTGCATCTGTGCAGGAAGCATACAAAGTTGGTGCCATAAGAGAATTCGAAAGGCACTCAAGACTTGGTTTTGTCACCGAGGAAGGATTCCATGCAGAATGTGACAGACTCAGAGACCTCGGATTCAAGCGTATTACATTGAAAACCGGTGCTTACTCTATGGCAGAGACTGCAATGGCTATCAAATACAGTTCCGATGCAAAGATCGACCTGCTCACCTATGACGGTGCCCCTGGTGGAACCGGTATGAGCCCATGGCCAATGATGGAGGAATGGGGAACACCAACAATATACCTGCAGTCACTTGTCCAGGAATTCGCAGATAAGCTCACTTCAAAAGGCAAGAGAGTACCAGACCTTGCAATGGCCGGTGGATTCTCAAGCGAAGACGGTATTTACAAGGTTCTTGCAATGGGTGCTCCATACTTCAAGGCAGTATGCATGGGCCGTGGCCTCATGATCCCGGGCATGGTCGGTAAAAACATTGGTAAATGGCTTTCTGAAGATGACCTTCCAAAGACCGTTTCCGAATTCGGACACAGGAAAGAAGAGATCTTCGTACACTACGAGGAGCTGGAAGAGCGCTATGGTGCTGACATTGACAACATACCTCTGGGTGCTATCGGTATATACTCATATGCTGAAAAGACCAGGGTTGGTCTGCAACAACTCATGGCAGGTTCCAGAAGGTTCAACATTTCTACACTTTCACGTAAGGACCTCATGGCACTTACAGAAGATGCAGCAAAAGTAACCGGAATCTCATATGTCATGGATGCCTACAGGGACATCGCAGAAGAGATACTCGACGGATAAACAAAGTAAGTTCAATACTTACTTTTATTTTCTTTTTTAATCCTTTTTTATTTTGAAAAGGGGAAGTTGGTCAGTCCTCAACTTCCAGCGCCTGGATTATATCATGGATAGTAAACTCGCCCCTGGCAACCCTGAGAACCATAGGATATATGAAGGAACAATCATCAATTGCACTCCAGCGTTCTTCTCCGATTGTCCTTATTAATTCATCCATGACTTTCCCACACTCATTACAATATTTGGTTTCACTTTCAATACCACAAACAATACAGTTCATGAATTAACCTCCACATTTTGTTTTACCACAGGTTCCAATCTATGGTTATTTTAACTGTTTGTACTGATAGTATTTAGGTTTTGAGTTATCAAATATCCAGTTGTATCAGATTTGAGAGCAAAAACACCCAATAGGACACCATATCTAATTTTTTACAGAACTGTCCTGATAAAAGAATCCATCCCTACGATATCTTTTAGTACATTAGCATAAAAATATTGAGCAGCCAGTAGAAAAAGAGGACATGATAGTGATACTGAATAATATCGAAAGGATTTATTTTGATAACATGAATACATGTAATTTTGAAGTCCTTTCAGAACTCCCCTATCAGAAATACAGCGTTATATTAATAAAATAACCATCCATTATTCAGCGACATACTACTAATTCATATTTACCAGAGGTCTAAACTTGTCAGATAATCTTTTTGATATTAAGGTAGGGGAATTCTCCTTCAAAAACCCCATAGCTCTTGCGCCAATGGGAGGAATAACCAACAGTGGTTTTGCAAATGAGAATGCAAAAGATGCAGGACTGGTGCTACTTGGAGGATACAACCTTGATGCTGCAACACAGAAAGCAGCATCCGAAATGCTTGCAAGGGGAAGGGAGGAGTTTGAATCCGATGAACCCCTGAAGCTCATTGAAAGCGAGATAAAAGCAGTGAATGAAGGACCTGTCGTTGGAGTCAATGTCAGAAGTACAACGATAGAACCTCTGATAGAAGCTGCAAAGATCGCAAAGGATGCAGGTGCTATCCTGGAACTTGATGCTCATTGCAGGCAGAAGGAGATCACAGATATCGGAGCAGGACAGGCACTTCTCAGCAATCTTCCCAAACTTTGCGACTGGATTGGACAGATCAAGGGAACCGGAGTTGTACTGTCCGTCAAGGTACGTGCAAATGTAGTGGATGACATTGGACTGGTACAGCAGATTGAAAACGCGGGTGCTGACATACTTCATCTCGATGCCATGAAAGAAGGTGCCGGAGCTGATCTTAACCTCATAAAGAACATACGCGATTCCACAAGGATGTTCCTCATTTGTAACAACTCTGTAACAGACATAGATGCTGCACAGGATATGTTCACACGTGGAGCCGACATGGTTTCCGTTGCAAGGGCCGTTCTTGGAAACTCTGGACTTATCAGTAACCTGGTTCACAGCATATCTACCCAGCAGGAAGACATGGGATGGTACAATGCACCAAAACACGTTTGCAGAGGAGAAGGAGACCTGAGGGGACTGGCGTTTTGCTGTTTACCTGTAAAACCATGCCCTGTACATAATAATATCAAGAAACTTGGATACTCTGCACAGGAATTTGCAGACACTAAGATGGAGTTTGTCAAGGGTACTATGCTTGAGTATGGAGACAGTACATGTTTTGGAAGCCTTGCATGGTGCTGTAAGATATCAAAATCCTGCTACCTCAGAGATGGAGTTCTGGAAACACTGGGACTTTCAGATGCAGAATACATGCGCCTGAAGAAAGGGCTTGCAGACTACATTATCGACAATGCTAAAAAACCAATAGGCAACTCCAAGAAGTAAGCAGATATGAAAGACTCACTCTACACCATAAACAGAGGTAACTATCCACTCTCAGCCTATATTGCACGCTGCGCACAACTTGCAATGTGCCTGGAAGTTTCTGCCTCTCCCAAACCTGGAAATATTGACAGGTATAATGACTACGAGGACACACGCTACGAGCATTTCCTGGCATCAGCCACAGGCATTTATCCGGTGATAGAAGAAGCTTCATCAGAAACGGAGGGTGTGGGCAAATTAATCAGGAACGCTGTTACAGAAAGTGTAATGTGGCAAAGAGGAGGAAACACCCATTTTGGAGCATTCCTGCTACTGGTGCCTCTTGCAATGGCTGCAGGGGAGATTCTCCAGGAAGATGAGCCTTTTACCATTCAGCAACTTGTAGAATCTGCCTACAGAATCGTTAAGAACACAAATACAAGCGATTCGGTTGACTTTTACAGCTGCTTTGAAGCGGCAGGTGTAAAGGTAAATCCTGCAGATGAGTTCGATCTTCAGAATAAAGCTGCTATTGATGAGCTAAACGAAAGGGACATGAGTCTTTACAAGCTCATGGACATTGCCAGGGGATACGACCTGATAGCCAACGAATGGGTCACCGGTTTTAAAAGATGTGCTGCATGTGCCGAGATAATAATTGATGGCATGAATAACGATCTGTTCCCTTCAAAAGTTAAAGCTGATATCAACGATATAACTGTCTATGCATTTATGAAGACACTTGCCGATAATGAAGACACATTCATCAGCACTAAATACGACAACGTAACCGCTGCTTACGTGTCAGGACAGGCAAAAACGATAATAAAAGAAATATATAAAAGTCATGAAGACTTTAATACTATATTGCCATTGATAGAAAAACTGGACAAAGAGCTTCTGGAGAAAAAAATCAATCCTGGGTCCACAGCAGACATCATCATCGCCGGTCTTTTTATCGCATTGCTTTCGGGAGTAAGGTTCTAATGGATAAGAAAATAAATTATGATGATTTCGGTCTTTATGAAGGCATATCAGAAACCATTGTTACGACAAACCGAGGCTGGACAGCAAATGCTGCCCCAATGGGCATTATCCGTAAGAAGGACAAGTTGTTCGTGCGCATGTTCAAAGGTTCTAACACATACAATAATGTGCTTTCGGAGAAGAGCCTTGTTGTAAATATCACCCTTGACCCATTGGTCTTTGTAAATTCTACTTTTACCGACCTTGAAGATTCTGATTTTGAAAATGTAAATCTGGGTGGCAGGAATTTTACTGCCCTGAAAAAAGCTCAATGCTGGATCGCTTTTGATTGTACGAACACAAAGATCACATCAGAAGCACTTGTCACCGAACTTGTACCCGTAGGCACACGTATGAACAAGATTATGATAAGAGCCCCTAACCGTGGCCTCTTCGGAGTAATTGAAGCCTGTATACATGCAACCAGATACAAACTAACATCTGACGACAAATATCTCAAACTTATCAAAGCATATGGAGACATCGTGGACAAATGCGGCGGAGAGGATGAAAAAGAAGCAATGAAATTGCTCTATGGTTACCTCTGACGTGTCCCGATGAAAAGAATATAATAAGAAAAAGACTATTTTCCCCTATGACAAAAACGATAGCATGGGGAATTACTGGAGCAGGGCATTTCCTTACATCCAGTTTTGGGATATTCAGACAGATCAAAAGTGAGCACGACATAAGAGTTAACACATTCCTGTCCAGTGCTGCTGAAGAAGTAGTAAGGATGTATGGACTTGAAAATGAACTGGAAACGATATCCTGCGGAGAATATCTTGAAGAGATATTCCTTGAAACACAGCAGGGGAAAAGCTGGCCAAAAACAGGACGTTTCCTGCTGGACAAGTATGACGCACTTATCGTAACACCAGCCACATCTAATACAGTATCTAAAATTGCACACGGAACTGCTGATTCTCTTGTAAGCAACGCTGTTGCACAGGCCGTAAAAGGAAGCGTGCCGGTCTATGTTGTGCCTGTTGATATAGCAGGTGTTGTCATATCAGAATTACCATATGGGATTGCCAGGGAAATTTGCCAGAAATGTGACCCGTGCCCTCCAAGAGATAATTGTCCGAATGATGCCATTACCGATCAGATAGACCTGTTAAAATGCAGCGGGTGCGGAATCTGTAAGGAACTATGCAATTTCAATGCCATAAAAGGCGGACCTGTTGAACTGAAGGTAAGGGACATCGATGCAAGGAATGTGGACATCATGAAAGAACTTGAAGGAATAACGGTACTGGAAAAACCGGAAGATATACTGGAAATCCTTCATGAGATCTAAAAAATCAGCATCTTACTTTATCATCTTATTCCAAGACGTCGGCCAAGCTTATTCACATGGCCGATGAACATCTGCTTGACAACGAATGATACGGGAGTTTTTCCACCACCCGGACTGGTATGGCCTTTGCTTATGGCATCCAGCACACCTTCAACTGTTCTGGAATCTGCCTGAATCTCCGTGTATGACCTTCCCACCATTTCTGCTTCATGCGAATCGCTTCCGCCAACCATTGGAAGTCCCAGTTCCTGAGCGACTTTTCTGGCTTTATTGTTGGGACCATTGGTTACACAACGGGAATTCAACACTTCCACTGCATCTGTATCCAGTCCATCAACATAACCAATGCCATGGGATGTCATCTTAAAAGGATGAGGAATAATTACAACAGCTCCCTGCTGACGTGCTTTTTTTATGGTTTCTTCAGGGCTAAGTCCCGGTTCTATGGATTCGCGAACACCCAGCACAAGAATATGGCCTTTAGAAGAACTCACTTCCACACCAGGTATGACAATCAGATCCGAACCAATTTCCTTTGCCCTCTTAGAACATGCAATACCGCCCTCTATGACATCATGGTCACATATGGCAAAACCATCGAGTCCGTTTGTAGCTGCATGCTCAAGTATATCGTCAAGACTGGCATTGCTATCTTTCGAATAACAGGAATGGACGTGAAGATCGAACTTCATGGAAGTACCTTAGTCTTCAGAGTTTATAAAGATATTTTAAAACAGTAGAATTGGGTGGTTGCGAACGGGTAATAGAATTTTGGTGGTTGGGTGGTTGGATAGGATTGGTGGTACATTAGAGAAGTTCACCCGTTCGCATAGATACAAACTACCTTATTACATATATATATATCGCTGCCTATAAAATTATTTAGCAACATATAATATGTATTTCAGGATAATTCTGCTGTTAAAGAAATGGCTTTATTTATAATCTTGTCCCGTGCTTCAAAATCTATTGAAATATCGTTGCCGTACTTGATACTATGAACAAGACCTTCATCAAATATCCATGCTACAAGAGACATTGCTTTTTCTGACATCGGAAAAGAAAGACTGATCCTTTCCCACTTTGGAAGTAGATCATGGATCTGTGCTTTAAGTTCATCGAATCCAAAACCACTCTTTGCAGACACAGCTACTGGATTGGGAGCAAGATAACCAAGACTCAACATGCGCTCTGTCAGTTCATCTTCTTCTATGAGGTCAGTTTTATTAAAAACGGTCACGATAGCCACATCCTGTAACTGATCCCACATTGTTTCATGGCATACAAGCAATTTTTTGCGTATGTTTTCCAGATCTTCAGAAGAATCAACAACAAGAAGAACGACATCTGCAAGGAATATCTCATCAAGGGTGGAACGGAAAGCATCCACCATCCAGTGAGGAAGGTCTTCAATAAACCCGACAGTATCTGTTAGCAAGACATCCCTTCCCTCCACATCCAGTGAACGTGTGGTAGGAAGCAGCGTTGTGAACAACATATCCTTAGATTCGACATTCTCATCTACAAGAGAATTGAAAAGAGTACTTTTTCCTGCATTTGTGTAACCCGCAAGTGCCACCAGCGAGAAACCCCTTGAGTGCCTGTGAGCCCGGAGGGTTTCATTGTCCTTCTGTATCGTTTCCAGTTCATTCCTGATACGTACCATCCGGTTCTTTATATCCTGCGCATATGAATCCTCGTATCCTCCAAGACCCATAAAACCCGGTCTTTCATCTTTTTTCAGGATAGAGATCACAGCCCTGGCTCTTGGAAGTTCGTACTGGAGCCTTGCGAGTTCAACCTGCAATTTGGAACGATGCGTGGTTGCTCTGGTTGCAAATATCTCAATAATTAGCTGGAATTTGTCTATGGTTTCACAGCGGCAAATCTCTGAAATATTGTATATCTGCATTGTGCTGAGAGGATTGTGGAATATGAGCTTATCAGGTTTCAGGTGAACGACCATTTGTGCCAGTTCATCGACCTTGCCCCTTCCAAGCTGAAACTTCCTGTCAGGATGCCTGGCCTGGGTTACCTCGCACATAACCTCATAACCTGCTGCCTCAGCCAGTTCCCTGAGCTCATTTAGCTGAAGCATGTTCTTTTCATCTTCAGACCTCGGTTCATTCCGCTTTACTAAAATTGCACTTTTCATAGGGATACCTGACTTCCTTTCTATGTTACTGGATATCCAGCTCTTTAAGGAGAAGTTTTCTTGAACCGAGCGATACATGATGGGCAATCTCAATGCATCGTCTTTCGCTCAGGGATTCCTGATATTTGAAATCATGAGAGAACATGCTATCAATAACCCATTGGGGTTTATTATACATATCACCTGCTTCCGTGACTATGGTACCGTTGAACTTCAGTTCTGAAACGGTATCCTCGATCATCTTCACAACATACGGGATGTCAGGTGATGATCTGCTTCTGAATGACCGAATAGTTATCTGATTAACCTTCTCGATGTGGTCAGCAGTAACAGATGCAGCAACTGCCGCACATACCATAAGATATTCATCACCTATCTTATGGCGTCCTGAAATATCCACTGCTATTATGTCAAACATCTGCTAAAGCAAAGACGTGGATATTATATAAGTTTGAGCAAATCTTTACATCTTTATTCTGCCGATGTCGATATACTCGATACCACTTGCAAATTCCACAGAATATAACATCTGTTTCCTGACACTGTTGGCAAGTCTCACTGCCCGGGACATGAGAGGAAGGAAGAATTCATAGTCCTGCGGAATTGCATGTACCAGATAATCCGAATGAGGAAGCTTGTTCAGGGATTTTACTTCATTGTAGACCCTGAAATGGGTACCGAACTTAAAACCGGTCTTTGGAACAAATCCCCTGCTGCGAAGGTCAACATATGTGTTGTACTTGCGTTCAAAATCAGGATCTATGGATGACGCTGTCTCTGAGAATCCGGCAAGGTCAGGAATATTACCTGTTGTGCCATCCTTTATCTCTATGAGACCCTGCTCAAGCAGATATGCAGATTCCACAAGGGACAACTGAAGACGCTCGTCATCAAGAGGTTTACCGTAAAAACCATTTTCATAAAGCAGATGTGAAACACTCTCGTTCCATACAAGGACACGGTCCTCCAGCATCGTTGCAGGAACAGGCTCATCTTCAGGAAGGATAGCATCCATACTGCCTTTGATATCAGCTTTTTTGACTTCATAATATGTGAGGTCACTCTCTTCATCAACGATGGCAAGCACCATTTGCTTGCGAACATTCACTGCAGCAGTGTACTGGGAAAGAAGGTCCTTAATAGGCATAGGTATACGCTCTGACCTCACGTAGACGAACATCTTTGCCTGGGTCTTGCCGGGGTGACCACCCCTTGGATATACCCTGAAATCCGTAACACTTGGCTGGACATAGTATCCCCTTTCACGAAGATCCTTGTAAACGATGTACTTCAACTCGAAGAACTGCTGTCTGTTAGAGGCTTCTGTGAAAAACTCCTGAAATGTAAGGGCCTTTTCATCCATGGCAATCTCAAGCCTGTTCTTGTAAAGCAGATATGCAGCCTCAACAAGTGTGAGTTCAAGAACATCGCCCTTTGGACGTCCGTAATACCCGGTGTTATACAGCTCATTGATAGCCTTTTTCCCGGCCTTTACCCTATCGTTGACAAGTTTTCCAATCAAAAAATTCACCTGAATTAAATAAGAATATGTGTAAGAATGTATATGGATTCAGATATTGGACTACCTATTTAACCATAGTGGACTGGAGCCTGTGAAGCAATTACAATCTGTTGCTGAAAAAAAGAGCTATTACAGGGTAAAAGAGGAAAAGAAGCAAGGGACAAACTTATTAAGACATCACGAAAAATGACTATGTAAGCAATAAGTAATCGACTATCCGGTTCTTGTAAGGTGGGGTTTACATGGAACTCAGTCATGGGATATTAGATAAGCTTGAAGAGATTGGCGAAGCAGATGTCGTAATTGGTATATTAACGAAAAATGTCGAGCCTACCATACTTCATGTAATGAATGTGGTGCGATCAGGTGTATTGCAATACCTGTCGCAATACAAAACATTGGTTGTTGTATCGGATGGTTTTTCCACAGACAGAACTGCAGAACTTGCAAATATGTTTGAGATACAGCCCGTACAAAAGTTAGTTGTCGAACAAATGGGCGTACCCGGAAAAGGAGATGGCATACGCACAGTCATGGAAATCGCGCATCATACTAAGTCAAAAGCAGTTGCTTTTGTTGATGGCGACCTGCTTTCCATAAAAGAGGAATGGATACAGGAAATGGTAAGACCTGTGCTTTACGGCAGAACCGACCTCGTAGTGCCTTTTTACGTACGTGATAAATTTGATGGAGTTATCACCAACAACCTTGCATATCCATTTACAAAAGCATATTATGGCAGTGACATAAGACAACCGATTGGAGGAGAATTCTGTATTTCGAAGAAACTTATGGAAATACTCCTCAACCATCCACTTTTTCCAAGTGATTTTGGAATTGACATATTCATCACAACTGTTGCAGCAGCTGAAAGAAGCAGAATAAGGGAAGCTATGCTTGGATTAAAACTTCACGAATCAACAACAAAATATCTCGATCCCGAATCATCCCTTATACCAATGTTCCGTCAGGTAGTGACAGCCATGTTCGATCTTGCCGTATATTATTCAAGTAGAAATGAACGACATGCAATAACTGATGTAGTAGTATCAGATTACTATGGCCCCATCCCGGTTCCTGTAGGAGTCAACAGAGAAAAGATGCTTGAAACTGTGGCAATGCGTTATGAAGAATATCACGATATATTTGAGAAACTGCTTCCGGAAGATATACTTCAGATATCAAAGAGTTTCCCGGAAGGAGAAGCATCCCTTGATGCAAAGAACTGGGCAAGATGTGTATGGCATATCTTTTCAGAATATTCAAAGACAAAGGACATAACACTTATAGATGCTCTCAGGGTCATGTGGCTTGCAAGATTTATAGGATTCTACAATGAATGTAAAGATATGGATTTCACAGAAGCTGAAAATGCAATTCGTGAAAATGCAAATATCTTTGAAGAACTGAAGTATGATATCTTGAAAAATACTGCATGACACTGCAAATGAAGTGCCCTTATCTGAGGAAAAAACATACCTCGAAGCCTATCAGAGGTAGGCTTCCGTGACATAACGATGCATCATCCTGTGACTGTTGAAATAGTAGGCTATCATTTCAATGGAATTGTTCATCAGGTTTATCCATTCATCTTTTCTGTAGTAGTACTTTGGGATCATTATGTATTCCAGTTTATTGTAAAGGTCATCCAGTTCCATCATCTCGACTTGCTCAGGAGACTTATCCACTTCCGGCTTTGGTCCGATGGAATAACCCGTGACACCTTCGACACATCCCTCTATCCACCAGCCATCAAGCACACTGAAATTAACAACACCATTATGAGCTGCTTTCATCCCACTGGTGCCGGATGCTTCAAGTGGTTTTTTAGGATTGTTCAGCCATATATCCACGCCTGAGATGATTTTCAGGGAAAGATCCATATTGTAATTTTCCAGGTAAGCTATCTTTATTTCCGTTTTAAGCTCCTTAGCATATTCAAATATTCTTTCAATGAACATTTTTCCCTGAACATCACGGGGATGGGCTTTTCCTGCAAATATCAGTTGTATCCTTCCGGCTTCGTTCACCTTCCGAAGTCTGTTCAAATCAGAAAATATCAAAGTCGGCCTTTTGTATTCTGTTATGCGCCTCGCAAAACCAATCGTCAGGGTGTCACAATCCATGTCAAGATTACATTCATTGTTCACATGATCGATCAGTTCTTTTTTTGCAAGCTGATGAGCGTCCCATACTTCATTATCCGGAATACTTCGGACCCTGACCAGAAGTTCCGGTTCATTTGCCCACCCGGGAAGATATTTATCATAAAGTTTTCTGAAATGAGGACAAACCCAGGTATGAGAATGAACACCATTTGTAATTGAATAGAATTTGTATCCAGGGAACATCTTTTCAGAAATCTCCCTGTGCCTTTTTGCTACACCGTTGACATAGTCGGAAAGATTCATGCCGAGAACAGTCATGTTCAATTCCGTTTCTCCGCCATACTTTTTGAGAATATCAAAATCACTGCCATTTCCCATCAACTCAAGCACGAGTTCATAGGGAAACACATCATGTCCGCTTTCTATCGGTGTATGGGTGGTAAAAACACAGAGCTCTTTTACCTTAGCGGAGTCCATGTTATTCTGATTTAACAATTCCAAGGCCAGAAGGCTTGAATGACCTTCATTCATATGATATTTTGTTATGGAATATCCCAGTTCTTTGAGCATACGGACACCACCGATACCCAGTATAATTTCCTGTTTGAACCTGTACTTTCGATCTCCGCCATAAAGACTATAAGTTATCTGCTTATCTTCCAGAGAATTACCTTCAACATCCGTATCAAGGAATAGAACGGGAATCGTTTCTTCGGTAAGGCTTTGGTGTTCATAGAGCCATGCTTTGATCTTTACATTCCTGTTCTCGATCTGTACAGTCGCTTCAGCATCTAAAAGCTGCATATGATCCGATGGAGACCATTCCTGAGGATGTTCAGATTGCCTGCCCAGAGAATCGAGTTTTTGCCTGAAATATCCTCTCTTGTTTATAAGAGTAACAGCAACAAGAGGAAGGCCGAGATCAGCACTCGCCCTTATGGTATCACCAGCCAGTATACCAAGACCGCCACTATAAGTGGGAATTTCTTTTTTCAATCCAATTTCCATTGAAAAGTAGGCGATCTTACGTCCTTTTGTCCCAATGATAATGCCCATATTCTCATACACCTTCGTATTCCATGAAAGATTGACTGAAAATGTTATTTTAAAATTTTCCAATTAATAAAGGACTCTTGTTTAAAGATAAGCTTTCCCATCAGCCTCTTATGAGTTCAAGGTCCTTCAAAGCTGCATTCTTTAGCTGCTCCCTCAGGTCAGGTACTGCTGAAAGTGCCCTTTTCCAGTCAGGCATCTGAATATTCAGATCAACATCAAGATATGAATTGCCAGTCTTCAGAAGGATATCTGAGAATACTTCAACATACTTTTCCTCAACATGCCGGTCATATACCAGATTGTTGCAGATAGCATCAGCATAATGCTGCCGGATCAGATCCTGTGCAGAGCGTATATATTTAACGTACAATCCCTGAATAAAGGACCTTGATATCTGTATGCTTGTTGTTTCATTGGTTATGCGAAGTAAGGTCAATACAATATCATTGACCATCTTTGAAAGACCTTCACTGGTATTTTCCCCGGTGCCTTTGTGCTTGTGGTCATAGAAACCAAGATCTGTTTGACATGTGCGTTTTAACGAACTGTTCCTGTAGACCTCGGCAAGTAGACCGACTTCAAGCCCCCAATCAGCAGGGAATCTCAAATGTAGTGCCATATCGGATGTGAGGGCAAATTCGCCTGCAAGAGTATATCTGAATGCCTGAAGATAATCAAGCACTTCCGATTTACAGCCCACATCTGTTTGTAATACTTCGATGAAAGGTCTGACAAAAAGCCTGAATACCCTCCCATACATTACTTTGTTCTCTTTATTGATACGCGCGTAATATCCTTTATTAAAAAGGAAGTTCAATTTCGGATTGAGTATCGGATACAGCAATTTAGCGGGAAAACTCCTGGAATATGTCAGTATATCAGCATCGTGAAGCGCAATAGCATATGCATCAAGACTCGCAATACCCATAGCCAGCCAGACATCTTTCCCTTTACCTTTAAACTGGGAAATGTTCAGGTCTTTTTCTTTCATATCTTCAATGACCTTTGAAACACCCGGACCATCACACCAGACAACTAAATGAGTCTGGTTAAGATTCTTAAAGAACCGAACCACCTCTTCATACTCTTCTTTGTTAGCGGCAGCCAATGCAATGATAATTTCCGAGATGAAATTACATTTGTTCAGTTCATAAACTATATTTGCAAGGCTTGGGCTTTCTATTTCCGAATATAACATAGGAATTATCAAAGCTGAACGCCTGCTCACCGCAAGTTCCTGCAAATGATTTATTATCATGTCGCTGTCGTTTGAAAAATCATGTATTGTTGTTATTTTTTCCTGATAAAAATCCATTAAATACCACTCCCCCTGGTCTATTAATGATATAATCCGGAATCTGAACTTTCATTTAGAAGAATTACCAGCTCCAAATTTATGGATGAAATTGTTGTAAGCACGAAGATATTCAGCATGTGGCCATATCAGAGGAATTGTCACATAAGCCAGACCATCATTCCATTTTGGATGGGAGCGCACATTCTTGATCATGGTCATTTTGCTGTCCCTCAGTATGTTGGCGTTTGTATAATCCTCTAACCATAGTTCAAACCTGTCAATCGTGGAAATATGTTCAGGCAGCATGTGGTTATGGGCCATGTCCACCACCCACCCCAGGTACATTTCTGCCATGTCCATGTTATCAGTTTCAACATAATGGTTAGCCAGTTGACATGTAAAATGACACCAAGGACCATAACCTCCATTATTTCTGCCCCAGTACTCAGGATACCTGTTAAGCCCGCCTATCTCAGAGTCCCACAGTCTTTCATGTATCCTTTTTACAGTGGATTTTATCTTAATATCAAAATCACTCACAAGCTCAAAGTAAGCGGGTGAATATTCAACTGCATCCACATCGATGACAGTTGATGCAAAAGCATCATATCCTATGGGTTTACTGTTACGGTCTTTGACCCGTATACATTTGATAAATGACCTTCTTCGCGGACTATACAAACGTGTGAGGATTGATTCACGTATCTTTTCCGCTTCCACTTTCCATTCGGAAACTTCCTTACCCAGGGCTTCCCCCATTCTCACGGAAGATAATATTCCGGCACAACAGGCACAGTTAGCATATATCTCAAAACCATGCTCATATGCAGGATATTCATGAATGCTGTTGATGGTATGGATAAGGTCCATCTCTTCATTCTTGTTCATCAGGATGAAACCAACAGCTTTTTCAATCTTCTCCCAATGTTTTTCTACAAAAGCCCTGTCTGCCATCTCATCGAAAAAGGAGGCACCTGTTGCTTCAAAATATTTACCGAGGGCAAACAGCACAAGACCGTTGCCGTCTATTTGAAGGTCCTTATAACTTGCATCATTACCATCAACGTCATACCGCTGGGAGAATTCCCCGAGTGGTTTCTGCGCATTGAGAACGAATTCAAGGGCTTTTTTTGCCTCGTCCAACATCCCGGCAGCTACAGCCCCGAGAATATCCACAGAATGATCTCTTGGATATATGAACGGATAACGTGTACCTGGCGGACTTGCATAGAATCCACCATTTTCATGCTGGTTCTCTTTTAAGATGCGGATGCTGTTTTCATATATCTTGAGAGCTTCGGGAAAATTCAAGGTGCTCACTCCTTTTCAAGATATTCTACCCTATACACGCAAAAAGAACGGTCAAGCAGTTCACTTACCTGTTCTTTAGTCATCCTGGTCTTTTCGATGGCTTCTTCGTTGTACACTTTTACGTTGTTCACAACAGATTTACTGCCTACATTGTATATTCTTGCATCAGCAAGCTCAGCGCGACGTTTGCTGTAACTGTTCTGAAGTATTCCAAGTACGCTGGAAAGAGCAGGGAAGTTCCATGGCTCATCAGATTCTTCTTTCAGTTTATTCACAAAATTGATAAGTGCATTGAACTGGGAAGGCGTTTCACCATAGATGTTGTTGAAATCTATCAATTCGTTGCCAAAAGGACAGATCGGTAAAAAGTTTATATCATCTTCCCAGGCTCCTTCAAATCCCGGTCCTTCGATATCAGCAAGTTTGACACCAATAGAAGTTATCCATTGGTGTGTCTTCTGGACACCTGAAATGTCCACCATTTCCACAATACCAATTAAGAATGCTTTCGGAAGTATATTCTTTAATCGAATCATCTTCTACCCCATCTCCGTGATGATTTCGGCACGATCTGTATTGATAGCCCTGGCCATAAGCCCAATGGCTATGGATTATCAAAGTCAGATGCTAAGTCTCCCAAATATATATTCTGCGTTGACCATATAAATAATGATAAGCAACTATCCACGAAAGTGAACTGGAAATAATATATTATAATCAAAAACAACAAAAACAGAGAACAATGTCCATAATCACTTTAGCAGTTCTGATACGGCTATGTTCCACCCCACAGGACCGACACCCTTAACCTTGTTGACCTTTTCATCCGTGATATTCGGATCATATTTCCCATCTGGCTTCTGCACAAGAAAAGCAATATCAACCACTTTTAGCATGGGATAGTCATTAAGACTGTCACCAAGTCCGACAGTTCTCACATCCCCGAATTGTTTCCGGTATATCTGTGTGAGAATACGAACCGCCTTCCCCTTATCATTGTCACCGATTATGTGCCAGTACCTTCCGCCACGGGTATGGTTGAGCCCCTTTGCCCTGATATCCCCAATTAACTTCTCGGCATCGCTTTCGTCACCATCCAGCTTGAAAGCTTCATCATATTCCCGCTGCTTCGCAAGGCAGGCAGACTCCAGATCAAGCCCTGTGTCCTCACTCACCTCTACATCGGTCATGTCACCAAAACCCATCACTGCAAGCCCCTCCGATGCCGCTATGTTCAACAGCACATTCCTCAGTAGATTGTAATCCGCACCAAGCTCAATTATATCATACTTATCCGTGGACCTGGAAGAAACAAAGTCCACATCGAAATACCCATGTGGAATAAAGATTGCTCCACCATTCTCAGATATGAAAGGATGTCCGACATCCAGTTTATCCACGTATACCTCGATCTCAGCCCGGGTCTTACTGGTACAGAATACAAGCGGGATGCCTTTTTCTTTCAGCAGGTTGATTGCTGGCAGTGCCGCTTCGTATGAGTATGTGTTATGGTCTACCAAGGTACCGTCAAGATCTGTAAAAACGATATATTGCATGTATCCAACTCCCTGAAATGATGATAGTAGTATTTTGGAGGGGATTATTTTTAAATGATTGGATAGAAAAAAGATGGATTTTATTGCTCTTTTATCACAAAATCCACAAAGCTGCCTGCAAACTCCCTGTAAGAACTAGCAACCAGATGAGCATAGCATCCAAGTGTATTGTTCACCGTTAGTCCGTCCCAGCCATCAATAATACCGGTGCCACGGGATAGTTTTATGGCGAATTTCGCATCCTTCGGGATATCTGTCACTTCGGAATGGTGGAATTCGTGGCCACGGAAAGAATTTCCGGTTTTGCCGATTACGGAATCCATTGCAAGTGAACCTATATTGTAGCTGACCACACGTTTGTGACCCATCAAAGTATGTCCGGGGAGTGCTCCTACCATATCGTGGGTTGACTCTGGCATCTCGGCCATGTTGTGAGCGCCCTGTCCTTTAACTCCTGTACTGAGTTTTTCGGTAAGGTACATGAGACCTCCGCATTCTGCATAGATGGGAAGACCGGAGCGTGATGCATCCAGAACGTCTTCACGCATGGAAACGTTGTTCTCGAGTTCCGCGGCGAAAAGCTCAGGATAGCCGCCGCCAAGATACAGGCCGTCGACATCCGGGAGTTTTTTATCGTGGATAGGGCTGAAGTATTTGATATCTGCCCCTGCCATCTGGAGCAGCTCGAGATTGTCATGGTAATAGAAATTAAAAGCCTCATCAAGGGCAACTCCAATGACCGGACGCTCTCCCTGGAGCTCACGGGGGTTGAACACGGTTTTTGGTGGACGCTCAAGAGCAGGAGCTGTTTGCGCCATCTCAAGCAGGCGGTCTATATCAATGCCATCCTTGATTGTATTTTTAATGAAATCTATCCGCTCATCGTAATTGTCAGCCCGGCGGCGTTCCTCTATTGCAGGAACAAGGCCTAGATGCCTCATGGATATCTTCATGGAATTGTTGCGGCGAATCACACCGATAACAGGAATACCAGTGTAGTGTTCAATGGCCTCAGTGGCTTTTTTCTCGTGGCGTGGGCCACCTATGTTGTTGAGAATGACACCTGTTATATGCACATCCCTGTCAAAATCCCTGAAACCATTTACAAGGGCAGCAGCAGAGCGAGTGATACTCCTTGCATTGATGATAAGGATAACAGAACATTTCAGAATCTTGGCTATCTGTGCGGTGCTGCCAGTATCCGAAAAACTGTCAAAACCTTCAAACAGGCCACGGACACCTTCAATGATAGCGATATCAGCATCACCGTCAGCTTCCGTACCATGAATGAAGACATCCCGCACACCCTCCTCGTCCATCAGGAAACCATCGATATTACGAGCCCTGCGGCCCGTTATCTCTGAATAGTAACTGGGATCGATGTAATCCAGTCCAACCTTATACGGCTGGACCTTATACCCGGCCTCAGTAAGAGCCGCAAGCAGACCGATTGTAATAGTGGTCTTGCCTGAAGAGGAACTGCCTGCTGACAGGAGTATCCGTGGTATTCCCTTTGTTTTTTCCTTTGTTTCCGGGACAGGAGGAGTGTCGGACATGGTCATTAGCCTTTAACGTGTAAGTTCACGAAGTCTTTCATCTTCAAGGGCTTCGGGCATGACAGAGCTTTCATTGGACATGATTGCATGTGCAAGTTCACGATAAACACCTGCAACAGGTGAATCCGGCGCTTTTTCAAGAACAGAGAAACCATCCCTCTCGCAGTCCTGGACTATCTGTTCCTTTGGAATGAAAGCCATGAGTTTGCTGCCGATCTCCTCGGAAAACTTTCTCACAATATTCTCTTCCCTTGTAACACTTCTGGAATTGCAGATAATGCCTGAGAGAGGAGTATCTATCTTGGCAAGTCCCCTGCAGATATTATTAGCAGCATAGAGCGGCATGTATTCGCCTGATGTGAGAATGTAAGCCTGGTTCACGAGTCCCTTGCGTATAGGTGCGACAAAACCACCGCATACGATATCGCCCGGAACATCGTAGATGATAAGGTCCATATCATCGATGGACTTGCACATCTGCTTCAATTTCTGGATCGCAACGATTATACCTCGTCCGGCACAGCCAATTCCAGGCTCGGGACCGCCTACCTCCACACATTTCACACCCTTGTACCCTTCGTGGACGATATCCTCTTCCCTTACCTCGATCTTCTGTCTGAGAAGGTCAAGGATGGTGGGTATTCTCTTACCTCCAAGAAGTGTGATGGATGAATCGCTCTTTGGATCACATCCGATGATCATAACTTTGTAACCTTCATCTGCACAGGCTGCTGCAACATTGGAAGCAGTGCTGGATTTTCCAATACCGCCCTTGCCGTAAATGGCTATTCTTTTCTGTGCCATCAAACTGCCCCCTGTTCTTCATCTAACATGTCCTTTGCAACTTCACGCATCGTTGCCCCGAACTCAGATTCAACAATGTGGTTCACACCAAGTGTCTTGGGATGCAAGTCGATCTCCACAATAACATGTTCATGTCCCATTTCCTTTAGCGGAAGAACCTGCCTAGGACCATTTGTAACGGATATTACTTCCATTCCCGCGAGGTTATCCATGGGTACTGCATGTGGCACACCGGTGATAACAGCAAAGTCAAAGTCACTGTATTTTTCAGCTATCAGCTCACTGACCTTTTCACCTGCGATGGGATACTCGTCCATACCACCGATATTCTCATGAATTATGATTCCTTTTTCCTTGAAATCTTCCATTATCGAACTCGCATGATGACGAACACGTGGAAGACCAAGAGTATCATCCACGTTTGCCATATTGATGACATTATTTTCCATGCCAAGCTGGGCAGCCACTTCATTGATCGCAACTGTAATGTCAGCGAACATGTAACCGGTCTCTTTCTTGGCATTCATAATGGTAAGGCAGCGCTTGCCTTCTTTCAGGTAATTGATAACCTTTTCAGCAACCTTGTACTTCAGGTCTCCACGTGAAGGGGTAAGGTATTCCCTGCTTGCTGCACCATGGCGCTTCTCAACATTGGTTGCTTCCTCAAGAAGGAGCTTCTGTCTTGCAAGCTCATCTGGATCTATGATACCTGCATCACAGGCAGATTCAAGCGCAATCAGCACACCTTTTGTATTGTTAGGGTAACCCGCATGAACTTCCACCTCAATTACAGGCACATTCAGGTTTGCATCCTGAACAGGCTCGCGGAGTTCCTCACCAATGATCATACTGGCACAGGTACCCACCACACCGATGAGTTTCGGATTGAACATCTCATTCACTTTTGCAAGCAAGGATGAGAGTTCATCGCGTCCTCCAAAGACAAAGCCATTCTCATCAAGAGCAGTGGTTACAACATGTATCCCATCCTCTTCAAGGAGCCTTGCGTGTTTGAATGAGCAACCCGGAGGACCGTGAAGTATAGCAACATCAACATTCAGGTCACGTAATGTATATAATGCAGCCACGATAGAGCTTGGCCGCGGGTGTATAATTGAAATATCTTTTTCTGCCATATCTATCCCTTTTATTAATTCAGGAGTTATGCAATTATTATATTTGTTAAATTTCGTAATAAATAGTATACTTAAAGTATCACTGTTTTTCTGCACTATCTAGTTCTTTATTGTATAAAAGCACTAATCATAATAAAAAAACACAGAATAAAATTCAGGCAAAATAAGAGATAAAAAGGCTAAGCTCACCTGAAACATTTGACACACGACAGTATGATATCATCCTTTGAAGATGCTTCAAGTGCCATACTTAGTCCTTCTTCAAGTCCGGGAGCATACACAACATTCTTTTCGGCTATACCTCGCATTCTTTCGCCCACAAGTATCAATTGTCCGATATCCGTGCTACGCCTGCTGACAAACTCTGAAACATTCCCGGGAGGTAAACCCTCACAAACCTGGGCAGCTTCCTCACCAAGTACCATTATGATTCCGCCGCTGTCAGCCTCCGGTTTACTTAAAGCATAATCCAGCGAGCGTTCTGCAGAACGTATATCCATACCGGAGTTGGAGTTATCAATAAGTTTCCTGCCGGAAAGATCCTTCTCCTGCATCCTTCCCTGCAAACCTTCAAAAGAACTGATAACTTTGGACATATCTCCCACAGAAACTCCCATCCACATTGCTACAGAACCTGAAGCTGCAAAGGCAGTTGAATATGACCTTGAGTTGTAATTAGGCCGAAGGGACGATGAAAGAACACCATCCTTGTAATCTAGAACTATATCACCATCCTTAAAGTGAATCTGAACATCAGCATTCAGTTGCTCTGAATCACTAAAAGTGAAAAATGTCCTGCTATTTTCCTTTGCTTTATCCAGTGCCTTTCGGTCTCTTACATTCAGGAAGAAAAACTCTTCCGGCTGGCAATGAGAAAGTACACTCATCTTTGAATCACTTGCATTGGAAGTTGAAGCAGCTATCATGTAATCCGGCTCCAGTGTGGTAATTACTCCCACATCAGCAAACCCTGTCAGGCCTATTGAGACTTCAAAGATGTAACAATCAGCGTCAATGCCCAGCTCATTCAGCCTGTCAACTGCAAGCAGCATGCTTCCCGGAGCTATACTTAAACCAAGGTGAACTATCCTGGAACTGCCCTTGTTCCACAGTTCAAGACCTCTGGAAGTGTGAAGAATCACCTTCATCTTCCGTGAAAGCATGTCAGCAAGCAGGGATGCAGAACTTGTTTTGGCCTTTGAACCTGTGATCTCGACCACAGTAGTACCATCCAGAGAACCGGTCATGGACAATATCATACCTACAGCCCTGTGGTGGGTCATGACCTCTATATTTTTTTCTCTGGCATCTGCAAGCATAGCATATTCAGGATCCAGGTGTGAAGGACTTACGACAAGGTCAAAGCCATCAACAGGCACCGGATCCTTTGAAGTTATTATACCGTGGTCGGATTCGAGACCTGAAAGTATATTTTCATCCACTGTCCTGTAAACATCTACTGCTGTGACTTTAAAACCAAGGCCCGCAAATTTCTTAGCGATAATAATGCCTGCGTGCGTCAGGTCAAGAACTGCAATGTTGGTATAATCTGGCATAGCACCATATCAAATTTAAAAGAAAAAGAACAGAATTAAAGGTCTAAACGAAAATGAAAAGATAGGAAAACTGTAGTTCCCTTACTTTCCATCGTCTGCTTCATCATCTTTATAACTGTCAGAACCTACCATTGCAGCGGAAATTGAATCAATGCCATCAAGCCACTCTGCAACGAGACCATAAGGAACTTCTTCCATTATTTTTTCTGTGAGCTCTTTTCCACTGATAACAAGAGCACCTATCTCTGCAACTGTGCCAAGAGCTATCTCGATATCATCGGAGGACTCTGCCTCAAGAGCGACCTTCACAAGGTCCCCTATATCGACACTGCTATCATAGTCACCACTCAGATAAGCTTCACATGCTGCAAAACCACCCATGAGAGATGTCTGAAGAGATTCGATCATCATATCCACATCTTCTGAGATAGGATCTATTTCCGCAAGTGCGATCTCCCTTACCTGTGCAATATACTCCAATGCAGATTCAGGAGATATCTGTCCCTTTTCGCATTTTGCAATTATCTTCAAACATGCAAGGACGATGTCATCCTCCATGTTGACAAAAATAGCTCCTTCCTTGCCCTGTGGTTCGTCGGACTCATCAAATTTGAAATCGCTTTCTTTTACCTGATTGATCCAGTTATTCCAGCGTTCTGCTGTGTAAAAATCATGATGTACTACATCACCGTCCTTCCCTGCCATATAATTACCTCTGTATAATAGTATAAATTTAATATTTCATTTTACCTTACGAATTGCTTTTTGTATAAAAGATGTTCGCAACGAAACTATGCTCTTAGTTCCACCTTTTTTAAAGAACATCCCTGAACCATATTCTCATCCATAGGACCAAGCACCTTTACTACTGTGCATTTATCCCCTTCTTTAAGACCTTCGGGATAAAGTAGGTCATACACACCGTCATCGAAAGCCTGACATTTTGGATGTTCGTAGCTTATCTTCGAACCTTCCACTGCCTTTCTGGATTCAATTGCCGCAACTATAGGGGAACTTACAACATCAACAGTTAGTACTCCACCATCATGGATAAAACATTCATGAACAGTATCGCTTCTGACCTTTGCAACACGGTATTTACGACCTGGCTCAAGATTCATGCAGGTACGCCTCAACTTGCATCTTTTGCATTCACGGGATTCTCCCATGAATATGAAATCCTCGCCTTCTTTTGCAAGTCTTGAACCAATAAGTGTAATGGTAGTATTGTTATCTGTCATATAAATCACCTTGATAAATTGAATTTGGCTGTCCTATTATGAAATAACTTTCGTTAAGCGTGCGACCTTCTCGGCAGCCTCGGAAGTCAGACCTGCACCAAGTATTGTGTATCTCTCAGGACGTATCTCATGTGCAACTAGAAGCGCCTCTAATATATACCTATCTTCAATCCCAAGTTCTTTAGCGGTTGTCGGGGCTCCTATTATCTCCAGGCATTCCTTTATCTTCTTCCAGTCACCGCCATGCAGGTACATCATCATTATAGTTCCTACTCCACATTGTTCACCATGCAAAGCCGAGTTTGGCATCACCATATCAAGTGCATGACTGAACATATGTTCCGAACCGGAAGCCGGCCTGGAAGAACCTGCTATACTCATGGCAACACCACTTGAGACCAGAGCCTTTACAACTATCCTCACAGAACTTTCCAGATCAGGTTTAATAGCTTCAGGAGAATCCATCAGTATCTGGGCTGTCATCCTGGAAAGAGCGGCTGCATACTCGCTGAAAGGCTCGTTCCTTAACCTGTGGGCAAGTTCCCAATCAAGGACTGCAGTATAGTTTGAAATTATATCCCCGCATCCTGCAGCAAGCAAACGGTAAGGTGCACTGGATATTATGTGTGTATCCGCTATAACTGCCATGGGAGCATTTACCTCAATGGATGCCTTCTTCCCCTTGTCATGTATCGAAGCCCTGGATGAGACTATTCCATCATGTGATGCAGCCGTTGGCACACTTATGAAAGGGAGATCAAGCTGTGTGGCTGCAAGTTTTGCCACATCTATGGACTTACCGCTTCCGACACCTATAATGTACTTCGAATTTGCTTCCTGTGCCTTAGCTGCTGCTTTTTTGACCTCAGCCATAGATGCTTCGCTTGAGACAGTTATGGCCGGCTCATAACCACATTCATCCAGAATGTCGAATACAACATCTCCTGCTATCTTCTTAGTATTGTTTCCCGTAACAATGAAAGCACCTTCCCGGAGCTTCAGGTCATCACAGACATCCTTAATATCGTAGATAACATCAGGACCAACAACGACATCCCTTGGTAGCTGCATCCATTTTTTCTTGCCTTGTGTCGGGATCACTCATATACCTGCCAAAAACTGAATAATTAAATATAGTAATCATATAGTAATCAAATACTGTTAAGCATCAGCTTAAATAAGAACATAACTAAATTCAGGGAAATTTCCTTTGAATAACTATACATTTCCCATAAACTATTAAATATTAGTTGTATTTAGGATATTCCTATATTATATGTTACTGCTGTGATTATAATGCCATTAATAGATAAAGTTACCCGATTCATTAACGATTATTACATAGACCCTATTCTTCATGATAGTGGTTACAATATCGTTAATACGATCACGTGGGCCATATTGCTGGGAATATGTATTTTCGGCGTTGTAAAGTTGTTGAAAAAGCTGGATATAGAGATTGATGACAGGTTTACATTATCCGTGATCCCCTTTGTCCTTGCAGGTTCATCCCTGAGAGTTATAGAGGACACCGGAATACTCACAGCTCCTGCAAGTTACCTGTTCATAACCCCTAACATCTATTTTGTGGTATTTGCAATAACAGTGTTCTTCCTGGTCCTTTCGAAATGGATGGTGAAGTTAAAAGGCAATGGGGATTACCGGAAGAACTTTGCAGGTTTTGGGATCGCATGGTTCCTTGTGAATCTCCTGGCCCTTTTCTACCTCGAAGACCTTGTGCTTCCCTGGGTACCGGTCTTTGTCATAGGTGCAGCAAGCGTGATAGTACTCCTGATAAAGCTCATATTTGACCGTATAGGTCTTGACCTGCTTAAAAGCAAGATCAATATGGCAATACTCTGGGCACACCTGATGGATGCATCTTCGACCATTGCAGGAATTGATTTCCTCGGATATTACGAAAAGCATGTGGTACCATCATACCTTATAGACCTTACAGGTACGGCATTTGTGATGTATCCGTTAAAACTATCTATATTCATCCCGGTACTATATATACTGGATAATCATTTTGACGAGGATGAGGAATCACAGACATTAAAGACCTTCCTGAAACTGGTCATCATAGTCCTTGGATTATCACCTGCATGCAGGAACACTATCAGGATGGCATTCGGAGTTTAGGCCAATGCACGATGAAAATACAAAAGAGATATTCAGGACATACATCTACGAATTGAAACCCTTTGTATGGGCCAGTCTCCTATTCTTTATTTTATCAACTATTGCAGGTTATGTCTATTACGCAATTGAACCCTCATATGCATTGGATTCACTTGGCGGACTGGAAGAACTTGCAGAAATTCTCCAGGGACTTTCTGCTTTTGAAATAATGCTGCTTATTTTTGTGAACAATGCCGTGAAAATGTTCTTTTCGATACTGCTGGGTTTTGCTCTTGGCATAATTCCCTTCGGATTTCTTGTGTTGAACGGTTTTATCCTCGGAGTCTTTGCGCATTATCAGGGAGCTCAGAGCGGGGCTCTGTTCATAATAGCAGGCCTGACCCCTCATGGCATCATCGAAATACCAATGCTGATAATATCGTCTGCAATAGGAATGAAAATAGGATATGTTGCATTACAGGTAATTCGCTCACAACCCGCAGATCTTAAAGGAGAGATCCTCAGAGGGATCAAATTCTATTTGCACTGGTTGTTCCCACTAATATTCCTTGCAGCTGTAATAGAGACGTTCATAACACCAATGGTAATTCAACTGATAACCGGAATTTGAGATTCCAAATAAGCATTTTGACGTGAACAGGTTTATTAATGCTAAATACAATGTCTGAAAAAAATCGAGGGCATACAATGATAGACAGAAAAGAGATCGCAGAGATCATTGAAGATTATGATATGGATAAGGTCAAGATAGGTGCTGTTGCTTCACATTCAGCACTCGATATCTTTGACGGTGCAATTGAAGAGAACTTCAGGACATACGCAGTCTGCCAGCAGGGCCGTGAAAAGACATACACAGACTACTTCAGATCACAAAGGGATAGCAACGGAAATGTTGTACGCGGTATTGTGGATGAACACATTCTATTGAACAAATTCAGTGAAACCACAAAGCCGGAGATCCAGAAAAAAATGGTTGAGGAGAATGTGCTTTTCATACCAAACCGTTCATTTACATCATATTGTGGCATCGATGAGGTGGAAAATGATTTCAAAGTACCTCTTGTAGGAAGCAGGAACATGCTTCGCAGCGAGGAAAGAGGTATTGACCGCGACTATTACTGGCTCCTTGAAAAAGCAGGATTGCCATTCCCTGAAAGGATAAATGACCCGCAGGACATTGAGGAACTTGTAATGGTAAAACTCCCCCATGCAGTCAAGAAACTGGAAAGAGGATTCTTCACCGCAGGAACCTATGAGGAATACCAGCAAAAGGCACAGTCCCTCCTGAAACAGGGTGTCATCACACAGGATGCCCTGGATAATGCAAGGATCGAACGCTATGTGATAGGTCCTGTGTTCAACTTCGATATGTTCTACTCACCTATCGAGACAGAGATGAGCAAACTTGAGATCCTTGGTGTTGACTGGCGCTTTGAGACAAGTCTGGATGGACATGTCCGTTTGCCCGCACCGCAGCAGATGACACTTGCAGAACACCAGCTCACACCGGAATACACAGTTTGTGGTCACAATTCCGCAACCCTGAGAGAATCACTCCTCGAAGAAGTGTTCAGGCTTTCTGAAAAGTACATAGAGGCTGCAAGCAAGTATTATGACCCCGGAGTGATCGGTCCGTTCTGTCTGCAGACCTGTGTTGACAAAGACCTGAACTTCTACATATATGATGTAGCACCAAGAGTAGGTGGCGGAACCAATGTGCACATGTCAGTGGGACACCCATACGGCAACACCACGTGGAGAAATACAATGAGCACAGGTCGCCGTGTTGCTTTTGAGATAAGAAGAGCTATTGAGACCGACCAGCTTGATAAGATAATAACATAAACTGTCTTTTTAATGGTCTGAACCTGAAGTTCAGACTTAACTCTTTTTTTTCATCACCATTCAAATTAATAAGTGCCATCAAATAATAGTCTTTTTATATAAGTTTGTTAATAATATATTTTGAATGGAAATCAACAGAGTTCCAACAGGAATCAATGAACTTGATGAGATACTTGAAGGCGGCTATCCTTCACAACAGGGTATTCTGATAAGTGGACCACCGGGCTCAGGAAAAAGTATTCTTGCAACTCATTTTCTTTACAGGTCATGCAAAGACGGGAAAAAATGTATGCTTATGCTCACCCAGGTTAATGTGGAGAGCTATCTGGAGCAGGCCCTGAGCATAGGAATAGATTTCCAGGCATGTATCGACAAAGGAAGCCTGCTTATTAAAAAATCATTTCAGACCCGTACAAATAAGATATACAATACCGAAAGGCATGGTGCTGGAATCGGGTTCCTTGAAAAGGATTGTGTCCAGAATGTGCAGGAAATACCGGATGATGTGGAAATTGTAGTAATAGACAATCTTGACATGTTGTCCCTCTATCACAGCACTGAAGAATTTGCTGACAAGTTCTTTACCATAAATGACATACTTTTTGCTAAAAAATGTACAGCACTTTTTCTAATAGGACAGGAAGACTCAAGGACGAAACATACTATTGCACAACACACATCTTTTGGGAACATCGAACTTTACACCGACCGTGATTCCTTTACAGGAAGAGGGATGCGTCAAATGTATATTCCCAAAATAAGATGCACGTATCTTTCACTGGAACCTCTTAATTTCAAGATCACAAAAGAAGGTATCAAGATAGAGAAGATATTCCAGAGAGATGAGATTATAAAGGGTGCCCTTGGATCATTGGTGTGACCATAAAGATTCAGGTGTTGCCCCTCTTCGTATGACTTTTTAATAGTAAGTTATATACATCATTAAAAGAATAAGACCTGTTTTGCCATACTATAGGTATTTGTACTTTCTGTTTTGTTCGAAATCATTTAAATATGATTAATCGAATGATACACCACAAATCTAAACAGCAGGTAATCTATTAAATTCATATTAAACTTATTACACTTTTAGAATATTGCCCAACCGGGAGGGAAATCAAAAATTGAGTCAACCTTGTGTTAATATCGGCATGGTAGGTCATGTCGACCA
>DAZF01000030.1 GCA_002507205.1 Methanolobus sp. UBA32
CTATTTATAGGGTGGTAGTTCACATTTGAAAAGATAACGAAAATCAGAATGTATAATTAACAAATCATGTAATACTTGAAAAAGTAAGGCGGTAAAAGAATCAGGCATTATCGGTATTTTCATTTGGCTGGACAGTAATTATCTTACCGACAGATATGTGTGAATAACGCTGGTTCGTTATCTCCAGTGTAAGCACTCCGTCATTGCATGCTTTTACGTTCCCGCGGAATGTGAGAATCCCTCCGCAATACACGGTAACATCTTTCCCCATGAAATTTTTAAGAATAAAAGATTGCATTTCCATTCCGCCATTTATTGTCAATTAATACTATCATTCAATTAATTTTTAATATATGTGTTGATTGAGTATCCCTATCTATGTCTATTAATATATTCATGAAGACTCTAATAGTTGCCAAAAGATAAATAGTGCCAATCCCATCTACCTACCAAAGAGGTGTTTACCAATGGCTGATAAAAGAAAAAAGCGAGGTTTTTTTGATGACATCTTTGATAAAGGTAACTTTACTGACATCGAGGATATCATTGAGCGCATGATGGATAAATTTGGTATTGACCTCAATGACTTTGAAACACAACCCTTCTTCTATGGTTTTTCTGTATCCAGGCATCCTGGGGAGGAACCTGAGATAAAGGAATTTGGGAACATCTTCCCTGACGATATTGATGAAGATGAAGATGATGATTTTGAATCTATAAGACAACAGTTCAGGGTAACTGAAAGAAAACCTTTGATAGATGTTTTTGAGATTGATGAGAAGGTTCATGTGATGGCAGAGCTTCCAGATGTAGAAAAGGAAGACATTAATCTGGATGTAACTGAAACATTGCTTAAACTGAATGCACAACACGAAGAGACCTCTTATTCAGAAAGTATCGAACTTCCTTCAAGTGTGGATCCGGATTCCGCAAAGGCAACATACCTCAATGGTGTCCTTGAAGTCGTTATGGATATGAAAGAGTTAGGATTAGCTCGCTCAGTTCATATTGAGTAATTACATTTCTCTTTTTTTACTGCTTTTATTTAACTTCCGTATTTTCTACCAATATGTATATATGTTCAACATATAATATCTATTTAGTTTTGCAGAGTAATGGGTTGGGGTAAAATGTCTGCTAATTTAGTTAATACGGATTGTAATTCATGTGTCTTGCCTGAAATGTTGCAGAATACTCACTTAGGTGGACTTTCGAAGTTGGGTATTGGTGTCATATGTCTGGATAAGAGAAACAAAGTCCTTTATTGCAACAAAAAATTTCAGGCGCTTACAGGAACGATGTCTATAGATCTAATAGGAAAGGATCTGGATCATATTTCTTCAATAACGATGAAAAGTATCTCTCCTCTGTTCAATCACTTGCTTTCAGCAAAACAGTCGGGAGATCTCGCTGATCATGTTCCTGTAAAAATAGTAACTTCAGATGGCAGTCTCAGGTACTTATCCTGTAATTTTGTTCCATATTTTGAGAACGGGGATAGTTACAATGGAGTGGTATGTTTTCTGAAAGATGAAACAATTAAAACAGTTTGCTCAAATGAATATATGTGTTATGACGATGAACTGTCTATTTCTCATCTACCATTTGTATCATTTGTATGGAAAGGAGATGATGTGTGGTCTGTAGAATATGTCTCAGATAACATAGTTCAATTTGGGTATGGTCCTGATGATCTTATGTCTGGAAAACTTTCATATGCTGATATTATACATCCTGATCATCTGGACAATGTAAAAGAATCAGTTGACCTATGCACTGGAAACCATTTTTCAAAAGAATATATGCTTTCTACTGCAAATGGTGAATCTCGCTGGGTTCTTGAAAGATCATACGCTATTCGGGATGAAGCAAATAAGATTACTCATTTTCACGGTGCTATCCTTGACATTGATGAAAGGAAAAGGTTTGAGCAGGAACTGAAAGATATGAACCTTCAAAACAGGTCTCTTTCAAAACTGGGGGAAAAAGCTCTTTCCTGTAATAATGTAAATGCCCTGATGAATTATGCCGTGAAGCTTGTTGCAAATGCTCTTAATACGAAATATTGCACGATAATGGAAATGCTTCCTGATGAACGTTTTCTCCTGAGGTACGGTTATGGATGGTGTAATTGGCTCATTGGCTCAGTGGTTGTAGAAAAAGATCAGGGTTCCCAGGCAGGCTATACGACATTTTCCGGCAAACCTGTCATTGTTGAAGATATGAGCTTTGAAACTCGTTTTAAAATACCTCGTTTTCTTCGTGAGCATGGGATCTTAAGTGGGATCAGTGTTCTTATCGGCAGCATAGAAGAGCCTTTTGGGGTATTATGTGTCCATAGTGATAGAAAAAGGAAGTTTACGGAACATGAAGTGAATTTCCTTCAGTCTGTTTCAACTATACTTGCAGAAACCATGCGATTGAGGAAATCATTCAGTTCGTTGGAATTGTACCGGAATCTTATGGATCATTGCAATGATTACATCATGGTTCTGAATGCAGTATCCAAGAACTTTATTTATGTTAGTGACAGGATATACCATGATCTTGGTTATTCTGAATCTGAAATAATGTCTCAGAATATCTTTGAACCGGAATGTTTTATAAAAGGACTCGATATGTCCGAAGTCAGCAGAAAGATATCTGCTGGCGGTTCCCTGCTGGTTGAATGTGAATTTGTGAGAAAGAACGGGACTTCTTTCCATGTCGGCATAAGTTTTGCATTTGTAGGGGACGAAGATAATGTATATATGGTGTTGATAGGCCGGGATATCAGCGAAAGACGGGCAT
Source organism: Methanolobus sp. UBA32 (assembly GCA_002507205.1). Taxonomy (GTDB): domain Archaea; phylum Halobacteriota; class Methanosarcinia; order Methanosarcinales; family Methanosarcinaceae; genus Methanolobus. The sequence goes on from DAZF01000030.1 coordinate 2,791, forward strand.
TTGAAGAGGCAATTAAGGAACATTCAGAGCAACTGGAATATTCCAATGAGATAAAAGACATGTTTGCTGATGTTACTGGTCACGACCTCATAAGTTCAGTTTCCATAATCGAAGGATTTGTTGGATATTTGTCTGGTATTGAAGATGATGAAAAGAAAAAGCACATTCTTGATAATATCAGCAAAGGTACCGAGAAACTAAGAACAACAATAGATTCAGCTTTAGCTTTTGCAAGATTGAATTGTTCCGGAGACCTTGATATCCAGGCACACGATCTCCGATATTTTGTAAATAGTTCTCTGGAAAGGCTTCATCCTAAAAGCCTGGATAACAATATCAAGATCATACTAAACTCTCCTGAATTCTGTCCTTCCTACGTCAATCCGATCATTGAAGAAGTGTTTTTCAATCTGGTGTCCAATGCGATAAAATACTCGCCAGATGATGGTGAAGTGACTGTGGATATAACTGAGGCCGGTGACAAATGGAAGGTCAGTGTATCCGACCTTGGTCCGGGCATATCTGATGAGGATAAAGCACGTATTTTCGGCAGATTCAAGAGGGCAGGTTCTGCGGATGTCAATGGAAAAGGACTTGGACTTGCAATAGCAAAAATGGCATTGAAGTGTCACGGGGAAGAACTTCATGTTATTGACAATGAAGTGGGCAGGGGTAGCACTTTTTTGTTCACTGTACGGATGTCCGATGAGTTTGAAAGTTTGAAACAACAAATTTCAAATGAAAACTTTTATTAAGAACTGGAATTATACCTTCTGTCTATTGTTTCTGTGTATTCCTGAATGTGTCCTTCAAAGTCAAATAACCACAAGTAATATATAGTTACCAAAAAATTACTTTTCTGGTCTTAGAGGTATATCGAATGGTCAAAAAAACAATTCATGAAATCAACGGTAGAATAAGAGATGGAAGTGTAAATGTAGTTACTGCCGAAGAAATGGTTCACATAGTGGGTGAACTGGGTGCAGAAGAAGCTGCAAAGGAAGTTGATGTAGTAACTACCGGTACTTTCGGTGCAATGTGTTCATCAGGCGTCTGGTTGAACTTCGGTCATTCGGAACCACCTATTAAGATGCAAAAGGTATTTTTGAACGATGTTGAAGCCTATACTGGTGTTGCGGCTGTGGATGCTTTCATCGGAGCTACTCAATTATCCGAATCATTAGGTATGGAATATGGCGGTGCTCACGTCATAGAGGACTTGATAAGGGGCAAATCAGTTCACCTTCATGCGACATCCCACGGGACAGACTGTTATCCAAGAAAAGTGCTTGATACCACTCTCTCCCTTGAAGATATGAACCAGGCCATAATGATGAATCCTCGTAATGCATATCAGAAATATAATGCTGCGACCAACGGTACAAAGAATACGATACACACTTACATGGGCTCTTTACTCCCTTCATTTGGAAATGTCACCTACTCCGGTGCCGGTGTTCTCTCACCACTTTCCAACGATCCTGATTATATGACCATCGGTACGGGAACAAGGATATTTCTGGGAGGTGCCCAGGGATATATAGTAGGCCAGGGAACCCAGCACTCTTCAGGTGGTGGTTTTGGTACTCTTATGGTTCAGGGAGACCTCAAGCATATGAGTCCTGATTATATAAGAGCTGCAAATTTCACCGGTTACGGTACTTCTCTTTATGTTGGGATGGGTGTTCCAATCCCGATCCTCAACGAGCAGATCGCACAGGCTACTGCTGTTACAGATGCCGGAGTCACTACAAAGATCCTGGACTATGGTATTCCAAGCAGGGACCGGGCTGCAGTACGTGAAGTGACCTATGAGGAATTACGTAGCGGGTCTGTTGATATCAACGGACGTGATGTTCCTACATCTTCCCTGTCAAGCTTCAAGAAATCAAGATTGATTGCATCTGAGCTGAAGGAATGGATTTCAAGAGGTGATTTCTTTGTGTCAATGCCTGTTGAAAGGCTTCCAAAGGATATATCCGCAAAACCGATGAAGCAGACAGAAGGCATAGCTCTTGTTTCAGATATCATGGCAGTCAATGTGGTAACAATTTCCAAGGATGCAAGTGTTTACGATGCTGCAAAGACCATAATGGAGACTGCTTTTAACCATCTTCCTGTTGTCGGTGCCGAAAATGCTCTTGTTGGTGTTGTTACTGCATGGGATATCTCAAAGGCTGTTTCCCAGAACAAGTTCGATCTTGTTGAGGATATCATGACGCGTAAGGTCATAACCGCCAGTGCTGATGAAAGGGTGGCGGTTGTTGCAAGAAGAATGGACCAGGATTCCGTTTCCGCAATGCCTGTGATAAATAAGGACAGACATATCATAGGTATGATAACGAGTGATGATATCAGCAAACTATATGCCAGGAGGTCATGAACATGAAGATCAAGATCAATATTTCAAGTGATATACTCACAAAGCCGATCATGGCAGAATCGATACTTGAGACTGGTGTTCTGCTTAATATCTCCCAGGCTCATTTTGACCGCTCACAGGGTGAGGTCGTTGCCGATGTGGATGAAGATAAATTTGACCTTATGTGCAAATCTTTAACAAATAAAGGTGCCAGGGTCACAAAATTGAACACCCCTATAAAGTGGGATGAAAACGAATGCGTTGAATGCAGTGCCTGTATTTCTGTATGTCCGACAAAAGTTTTCTCCCTGGATGACGATTTCAGCTTGGTTGTAGATGAATCAAAATGCATCCAGTGTGGAACCTGTGTTGACATGTGCCCACACAACGCCCTGTCACTTGGAAAGAACAACAAGTGATACTTCTTTTTCTTTTTTTATTGTATCATGAAAGAACATTTCAGGTTGAAAGAAACCATTGTAACTATCCAAGCCGATACTCCTTCTTACATAGAGGTGGCTCGTGAGTCTATAAAGGTACATCGCAGGGAGCTGGAATCATATATTGTTTCGGACCCATTCTTCCAGAGTACTCTTGAACCCTATGATATGGATGGTGACTTCCCGGAAGTTGTCCGGAGAATGATCGAAGCTGGAAATGCAATGGGAATAGGTCCCATGAGTGCTGTTGCAGGAACTATCTCTGCTCTTGCAGTCGAAGCCATGGCAGATGCAGGTGCGACTTTTGCAATAGTTGATAATGGAGGAGATATTGCCATTATCAATGACCGCCCGGTGGTAATGGGTATCTATGCCGGTAATTCTCCTTTAAAGAATATTGGTTTTGTTATGGAGTCGAGGGATTCTATCACAGGTGTATGCACTTCTTCTGGCAGTGTCGGTCCTTCCATAAGTTTCGGGATGGCAGATGCAGCCGTTATTTTCTCCGATAATGTATCACTGGCTGATTCAGCAGCCACGGCTCTTGGTAATGCCACTGACATTGGGAAAGATGCTGTTGAGCGGTCTTTTGATGTGGTGAAGGATGTTCCGGGAATAAAAGGTGCTATTGTCATACAGGGTGAGTATATGGGATTCTGGGGCGATGTGCCTGAACTTAAAAGAGCTGATGTCAGGTATGAGTGCATCACTAAAGGATAAAAATTGAAATAAAAAAGAATGGAATAATTATGCCACCGGAGTGACATAAGGTATTTCCTCGAATGGCTGTATCACAACAAAGCCTTCTCCCCTGAAAGCCATCTGTACGCTTTCACCGCTTGACCTTCCGACAAAGGTCTTCAGCGAAATATCAGTTTTAATATCAGGCATCAGGTTCCCTGACCACGCAACAGTTGCATTCGGGTCTGTGAATACAGGCTGGTCATTTGTAACCCTGAGGGTCAATGGGTCATAGTGGGTGGTAATAGCAACCATTCCTGTGCCTTCCAATTTTACATTGAACAGGCCTCCGGCCATCATGCCTGCAACCTTTTTCATCATCTTGATATCCCATTTGATACTTTCCTCAAAGGCCAGGAGGTCATTACCATTTACGTATATGGACTCGTTGTTCAGATTCAGTATGGATATCTTCTTTCCGCCATCAGCCAGATAGACTTTTCCCATGCCTTCTGCTTTTGTAAGGGAAACACCTTCTCCTGTCACAGCTTTTTTCATGAATTTCCCAAGACCATGCTCCAGCATTCCTTCCCTTGTAAAGTTTACATCACCAAGGTATGCGACCATTGCGCCTCTTTTTATCCATACACGTCCGCTCAGGTTGACTTCCAGCATCCTGTCACGTTCAAGTTCGAACTTTCCCTGGCCAAGGTCTTTTTGCCCTGTACTTTTCACAAATTCATCGATTGAATATCTTGCCATTTCTATTCCATCCTCATGTCATCATTAATATTATTCATCTATGATGTACTTCTTCAAAAGATAGCGGGTCAATGAGACCGGTTAACAGTGAAAACTAACTTTTTACAGTCATTAATTTGATATACTCTACTAACTAATAGAATAATGACCAATAAAAAGGAGTGTGGAATAATATGGTAAAGGTTACTTTAGTTCATTCTGAATGGTGTCACTTTTGTCCGACTGCAAAGAAAATGTGGCGAGACTTGAAAGAACAGTGCGATTTTGAGTACGAGGAAGTAGATCTGGACACTCCTGAAGGAAAAGAGCTTGCAAAAAAGTTTAAGATCCGTTCAATACCTACTACGATAATTGATGACAAGGTTGCCTTTGTGGGAGTTCCTGACAAATCCCAGACAAGCAATGTTTGTAATGATAGTTGATAGACATGCATGATCTTATCATTATAGGTGGAGGTCCTGCAGGGCTAACTGCAGGTATCTATGCAGTACGTTATGGTCTTGATACCGTCGTGCTTGAAAAGAATGTAATTCACGGTCAGATATCCACTGCAGACAGGGTTGAGAACTATCCTGGTTTTCCATCGATATCCGGAATGGAACTCATGGAGAAGTTCAAGGAGCATGCAGAACACACTGGCGTGAAGATACAGAGTGCTAATGTACTAACTGTTCGTGATGAAGGTGACAGGAAAGTTATCGTGACAGATGACGGTGAACTTGAAGCCCTTGCAGTGATAGTCGCTACCGGTGCAAACCCTAAACGCCTGGGAGTCCCGGGTGAGGATGAACTACTGACAAAAGGGGTTTCCTATTGTGCTACATGTGATGGTCCGTTCTATGCGGACCTGGAGGTTATTGTTGTAGGCGGTGGTGAGTCTGCGATCACGGATGCTCTTGTCCTTTCAGGTATAGCTAGTAAGGTCTATGTGGTGCACAGACGTGATGAGCTACGAGCCTGTTCCCTTATTCAGAAAAGGGCTTTTGAGACAGAGAATATCAGCTTTATATGGGACACCGTTGTGCAGGAGATCAGGGGTGGTGAGTTTGTTGAGAAGGTCGTTCTAAAGAATGTTAAGACCGATGAACTGACAGAGATGAGCATTGATGGCATCTTCATCTATGTCGGCATTAACCCCAACACTGCAATGGTGGATGTTGATAAGACTGATGTAGGATTCATTGTGACTGATGATCGCATGGAAAGTTCTGTAAACGGGATATTTGCAGCGGGCGATTGTCGGAGAACTTCCATGTGGCAGGTTGTCACAGCGGTTTCTGATGGTGCGGTAGCCGCTATATCTGCTCATGAATACATAACATCTCTTAAATTCAATAAATAGAATTCCTTTCCATTCTATTTAAGAAGGTGAATTAAAAATGATATGCGATGAAGAACTCAATGGTGCATTTTGTCTGAAGATATGCTCAGACTCCACGGCTGATGACCTGGAACCGATAGCAATTGCAATACACTCCCTTCTTGGAATCCCAATAACAATTCGCAGTCTCAACTGTAAAGGTATCCGGATGGAAAGGGGAATGATCATTGACAGGGAATACACCGGTCCGATACTTGAAGAGGTCATCAGAACAAATAATACTATAAGAACCGTGCCTACAGAAGGAATATACAGGGGAAAATCAGTCGTAGTCGCCCCTATCCGGACTGTTCATGGGGAGGCCATCGGTGCAATAGGTGTTGTAGATATTGTTGCAGCCCTTGATATCCTTTCAATGTTCAAGGAGTACCCCGGCATAATAGATGAAGTGGAAGAATCAAGAAAAAAGATGAAATGATTTTATTGATTTCATTAATTATCTAAATTCTTTCATTTTCTGAAATTTAATTGCCTTGCTAACTACAAAGGCTACAATGGATATTGCTACTGCAAGTAATATTACCAACAATAAGTTTCCATTTTCTGCTGCCTTCATCAGGCTATAGAAAAGGAAAGCACTCAAAACCATGCCGATTACCAGTAATATGGCTGCTGGCATGCTGTATATTTTACCAAGGGGCCCTTCCATAGTTGATACAACATTTTATCCATATTATAGTTTTCTATTCATTGCGAGTTCATCTTGAGTGTAATATTTTATCTGCATTAAGCAAGAAGACCCCCGGTTTTAACCGGGGGATGAATTGCGTCCCAAACAAAAAAAGCATATATCCCATGCAAACATGTACATAATTAACTAATTCTCAATTAAGTGGCTTAAATGAAAAAAGGTAATGTATATCGAATCTATCCAAACAGAGAACAAAGAGCTTTGTTAGAGCAACATTTTGGAGCTGCTCGATTCGTATACAATCATTCTCTTTCGATCAAGAATCTGATGTATGGAAAGTTTAGAGTAAACGTTACGGAGATAGATCTTAATAACCATCTTATTTCCCTCAAGGAAACGTTTCCCTGGTTAAAAGATATTAATTCTCAATCATTGCAACAAGCCAACCGGAATTTGTTGACGGGATTCAAGAACTTCTTTGAAGGAAATGGTTCCTATCCAACCTGGAAAAGTAAGAAAGACAACCATTTCTCATTTCAGATTCCTCAAAACTATCAGATCAACCTAACTTCCTCTCAAATATATCTCCCAAAAATAGGTTGGATGAAGATCATTCTTCATCGGGATTTTCTGAGCAAGGAATTCATTGAGAATAACCTTGTGACAAAGGAAGTTAACGGAGAAATTATCCTTGATCAGAAATTGAATAAAGAGTTTAAAGTACTCAAAACATTGACTGTTTCCAGGACATCAGCTGGAAGGTATCATGTAAGTATTCTAATCGAAGACCATGAACCTTATCCAGAACCTGAATCATTTACGGAGGAAACAACCGTTGGAATTGATGTTGGTATCAAGACCTTTGCTGTTCTGTCAACGGGAGAAGAGATTGAGAACCCTAAGTTCCTGAAAAGGTCATTTAAAAAACTCGTCAAATTACAGAGGAGTGTATCCAGAAAACCGAAAGGTTCAAAGAATAGGAAAAAAGCTGTTGCTAAACTTGCAAAACATCATCAGTTGATAGCTAACCAGAGAAACGATTTCCAGCATAAGGTCTCAGCAATGATAATTCGCGAAAGTCAAGCCATTGTGCTAGAAGACCTGAATGTAAAAGGAATGATTAGAAATCATTGTTTAGCTCAAAACATCAGTGATGTTGGTTGGTCTGGATTTGTTGACAAGTTGATCTATAAGGCAGAGTGGTTGGGTAAGACTATCCTGAAGATAGGTAAGTTCGATGCATCCTCTAAATTGTGTAATGTCTGTGGATACAA
>DAZF01000022.1 GCA_002507205.1 Methanolobus sp. UBA32
TTCGACGGCTTCTCCATCGGCTCGAACGACCTGACACAATTGACATTGGGTGTTGACAGAGATTCCGAGATTCTTGCATCCTCTTTCGATGAACGCGATGAGGCTGTGAAGAGAATTGTATCGATGGCTGTGCAGGGAGCTAAACGTAACAATAAGCACAGCGGACTATGTGGTCAGGCTCCCAGCGATTATCCTGAGTTCGCGGAGTTTCTGGTGAAGGAAGGGATTGATTCTATTTCGCTGAATCCTGATTCGGTGATGAAGATCGCGTTGAAGGTAGTTGAGGTTGAGAAAAGGATGGGGAGGTAAAGGGAAGACCTTCGGTCTTCTTTGATTTAGTGCTGGAAACAGCAGTTCAAATCAGTCCCTTTTAATCTGGTTTTTTTTGGACATAGGCAACATTAATAAACCGGACTTTTAAACTTAAATATGATTTATGCACGATTAATGATTTAGTGATAGAAAAGACGGCAATGACAATAATTATTGATATAGTGGGGTTTTGAGAGAGGGGTGGGATCGAGCTAATCAATTTATTTTGGTTTGTTATCAACAACAATTATCAGTGCCGTAGATAATCATAATAATGATATGTAGCAGACTTGTTGTTAATGGTATATAGCGACTGCGAAACAGTATTTCGTAAAAATGATCAGAAGATACAAAGGAGAAGCACCAGGTCATTTGCTAGTGTTTTATAAGTCAGCATCTATCCTTACTCCCACTGATCCTACGTATGCTTACTATATAGAATAACCATTTGTTAATTTTCTATGCCAATATTGATTTCAATATCATTACAATTTGATAGCTACAAATAGGAAGCTGATCTGTGTTGAAAGATTGCCTGAAACCATTAAAAGCGGGATTGGAAAAAGTTGGAATGACACCGGAAATCCCACTCCCCAGTGCCTTATATAGACCCCACTATCATTAGTAATCTACATTAGTAAGTCTCTTCCTTAAGCTATATAAATTAATAAGAAATATTGTTTCTTAAAAATGAATAGAAATAGAAATTAGGAACACCAGCATTATGCTGGTGTTTTATGAGGTTCCACCCCTACTTTTAGTTTCCCCATATAGAATGATACCTGGAGAATGGTATCAATCCCATACATCTGCACTGAATTATACTGTCACCCAATTAGTTTTTCAGTATAACACTTATACATGTTTATTCTATTTATTTCTGTTGCAATGAAATTACATTTACTTATCATAAAGATTTTTTAATGACTTGTTATTTCGCAACACCATTTGCTTTCTTTAAACATCCAATAAACACATCATCCTTAATACCGGAGTATTCAAATTCAAATTCAAATTCCCAATTTTCCTTATCTGTATCCCTACCTTCATCAAAATCAAATAAAAACCCAAACACCTTCTCCAAATTTCAACCCACCATAGATGAGCTTTTATACCTCACCAACAGAATTCACTATACTATCGAGGAGGTTTTAGTGATGGTAACAAGACATATCAATAAAGTAGGGGTATTTTCACTTGGAAAGATCCTTGCGGCGGTTTATGGAATACTGGGGCTCATATTCGGGGCTCTGATAACTCTTATGTCCATGGGAATGGGATCCATAATATCAAACCAGGGAGCATTTGCAGGTATGCTGTTTGGAGCAGGAGCGATTATAGCATTACCCATCTTTTACGGAATCATGGGATTTATCGGCGGTGTGATCGTGGCTTTGATATTCAATGCTGCAACAGGAATAATAGGCGGTCTGGAGATAGACGTTGAATAAATCATTCGGCCGAGAACGATAATTCCTTTTATTTTTATTTGTACATCATTAATCAAATGACTGGCTAACTGTCAATATTTTTGTATCCAATATCAACATTTTTGTATTTGTATAGGAGAATGATACAAAAATGCCAACTATGCATATTACAAAAATTAACCCCGTATCACTGGGAAAGTTAGTTGCGATTATCTCAGGAGTGATAGGCCTTTTCTTTGGAATCTTCGGGATACTATTTATGGGAGCTCAATCAATTGGACCCATGGAAATAATGATAATAGTTAAAAGACAGGAATAGATTAAGATAAGCGTTTCAAGCAGATTTTCCAGCTCTTGATCGTGCTGTCAGTGGTGGCTTCCTGTTTGATCGTGCTGTACTTCGTCCATAGCCTGCTGCAACTGTTGAGCTTCGCCGCCATTGTCAGTTTTGTCACCTCGCCAATTCTGGCCTACATCAACTACAGGGTGATGAACGGCAGCAACGTACCTATCAAAGACAGGCCAGGTCCCATTCTCAAGTTACTAAGCTGGGCTGGATTGCTGTTTTTCCTGCTGATGACCGCAGGATTTGTCTACGTGACATTTATCCGGGTCTGAAAGCAGGGTTTTTCTAAAAGCAGGATTCGGGAAGCAGAAACAAACAGAACTTATTCTCACTGCTTCCTGTATCAACAAATTACAGGTTCAACATATTGAACCATTTTGATTTTATCCCGACAAAAGGCTTGGTACATCAAACTTTTTTAAATCAATAACTTAGCCAGTACCGGAGCAAGGAATACAGTCACCAGCCCGGCAATACCGATAGCCAGACCGCTCATGGCTCCCTCAGTTTCTCCCAGCTCAACAGCCTTGGTCGTACCGAGGGCATGGGATGAAGTGCCAATGGCCACACCTATTGCAACCTTGTCATCAATTTTGAACAGCTTGCAGACCATAGGACCAAGCAGGACACCAGCTATTCCTGTAAATACTATGGCTGCCACAGTAATCGATGGCAGACCTCCAAGCTGGTTTGATATCTCGATCCCGATTGGAGTTGTAACTGACTTGGGTATCATGGAGATGCTTATAAGCTCATCAAGTCCGAACATCTTGCACATGACAATAATGCTTGCAATGCCTGCTGCAGAGCCAATACTGATTCCGGCAAGAATGGGAACTACATTCTCCTTCAGCAGGCTTATTTTCTTATACAGGGGCACGGCCAGAATAACGGTAGCAGGACCCAGGAAGAATGATATGAACTGCCCGCCCCTGTTGTAGTCTTCAAAACTGATGTGAAAACTCAGAAGAAGAGCTATGATCATCAGCATGCTCAGTACAAGCGGATTCATGAGGGGCGAACCCGTCTTCTTGTATAAAAGACCACCTGCATAGAATGTCAGAAGTGATATTCCAATACCAAATACAGGAGACTCAACAAACTGTGTGATAAGCTCACTCAACGGACTGCCTCCTTTTCATCAGTATCTGGACCGTCATACCGGTAACTATTGCAATGATGAAGGTCGAGACCACGGAAATGAACATAAGTGCAGTCCATTTTCCTTCAAGTATCGTAAAACATGTTATCAATCCTACTGCTGCCGGGATGAAGAAAAATGAGAGATGCTTAAGCATGAAATTGCTTACATCCTCTATCATGGTCAACTTGATGACCCCTGTCAGCAGAAGAATTAAAAGCATCACCATTCCCAGGACATTTCCGGGGATTGGCAGATTAAAGTAATTATGGATCAGGTCACCCATGAAGCATATAGCAAGAATAATAGCGAACTGTATGGCATACCTCATTTGGGATCACTTTCGTTTTTGCGGGACAGGACCAAAGTCCTGAGTATGAGGTAAATGTAATGTCAGTATCAGGTATTGTATAACATTTGTAATTATACGCCCTTTAAAGAGACGATGCAAATTTCAAGAGTGGTTTCAAACTTTGAACCCTACACCTAACACCATACACAATTACCTACGATCTTTTCAAACTTTTACGGAATGGATAGATAAAACTCCTAGCGAGTTACTCATCGAAGCGGAGGAAGAGATACGCGCAGGGAAGCTTATGCGAGAGCGCAGTATCAAGAAGTACTTAATTGGATTTAGGCAGTACCTTCATGATAATAGCTTTGCTCCAGTGAGCGTGAAGAACTACCTGACCGGAGTTAAATCTTTCTATCACTGTTTCGATATCGAGTTGCCAACACTTCCTGGGGCAGGCAATGTTCGGACATCCCTGGAAGATTGTTGAGGGTTTTGGTAATTAGAGTTGAGTGAACCACCACCAGGATATAAAATTTCACGACCTCTTGTCCCGGTTTATCTTTTTTGTATTTTAATGGTTTCCCATTAAACCGATTAAAATAAAATGTAAAGTTGGTATTCTACAGAGCTGAAATCAGAGATACTCAAATTGAGTTTACCTTTTTGAAGATAAACATGAAAATTTATTAATAGCTCTCTTCAATATATGCGTGGACCGAATTTCTTGGCAAGCAGAACGGCCCTTAAATATGTTTAAGTACATCTTCCAGTTATTTTCTCCTGCTTTATGTGATATTTACCGAAGGAGGAAAATATTGTGATCTGCTTTATCATCAAATCTTTCTTCGGATGGTGGATAAGCTATTATAAGATTACCATTAAAAAATGAAGTAATACGTCTTGGTAGCACTTGTAATATCGAATGCCACCCCGGAGTATCCCGGCGAGCACTTGCAATTATTATTAGCTCATTTTTAGATTCACCTCTTGCATACAGAGACTTTACAAGAGCTCCCCATCCTTCAATACATTCAAATGTGATGGAACTATCAGAACCTGATCCATTGAAAAATTCCTTATATTTTTCGGGTTTATCATCCACCACTATAGCTGTCACTGATGCTGATGTCTGTTCAGCAATTCTTTTTATGGAATCCACTACAGAACAAAAACCCGAATTATGATCCATACCAGGTGGGATTATAAGAGTGATTCCCTGCGTATTGCACAAAGGATTCCTTATCATTGAAACAAGCACAAGTTCCTTAGTTCCTCTTAGTACCTGGTCAATGACCGAACCTATGATACTTTCCTTTAGAAAATGGATACCATCCCAGCCTATTACGGTGGTTGAGATTCTGTTCTCAAGAATCGCTCCCATTATACCGGAAGCTACGTTGTAGCCAAGACGTACATGAGTTTTTACAGGAACTTCAGTACATGCAGCATAATTAGTGGTTTCCATAAGCATTTTCTCAGCTTCAACAACCTTTTTTTCAGAATTATCACTATCATATTTTACAACAGAAAGTACATGCAACGGTTCACTTGATCTTTTCTCCCGAATCATCAGGGCTAAGTCCATTAAAAGTTGCTTGTAAGCAGATTGCGTCGAAAATGAAACCAGTATGCGGGAGTCTGTTTCCTGAAGATGGCATGTGATACTCTCTGCAAGAGAGACCCTATGACCATACATCTCAACAATCTGAGGACTTATTATCCCGACGATAAGTATCATTATCACTACGGCGTTTACCAGACCTTCATTGAAAAGCCCGGCTTCAAAACCGACTAGCACAATTGCAAGTGCTGCTGCAGCATGGCCAATAGACAAACCGAACATGCTCATTATCTGATCCTTGTTATAGTGGTATATTTTCCCTGTAAACCATGCAGCTCCAAATTTGCCAATGAACATAGCACCTATCATCCAGAGTGCCACACTAAGCTGGTTCCCTCCTTCAAAGAAAGAATGGATATTTGTAAGCATTCCTACTGAAAAAAGGAAGAAAGGTATGAACAAAACATTTCCAGCGAACTCTATCCTGTTCATGAGTGGACTGGTATTTGGAATTATACGGTTAAGCAAAAGGCCGGCCAGAAAAGACCCAATAATAGGTTCAACTCCGGCAATTTCTGCAAGATATGCAAGTATAAATGCCATAGCTAGCACAAAAAGAAATTCAAAATAACTCTCATCTGTAAATTTACTGAAAAACAATCGTGCAATGCGAGGTACAATAAACAACGAGCCTGCAAAGAAAACGGTCAGCCCGAAAAGCAACCTGATCCAGAAGAATAAATCAAGGCTCCCCTCCAGAGAAGAAATAACAACAGCAAGAACCATCAGGGTCATTGTATCAGTAAGTAAAGTAGCTCCAATCGCTGCAGTGATGGCCTCATTGTTGACGATGCCAAGCTTCTTGATAACGGGATATGCAAGTAAGGTTTGTGAAGCAAACACGGAAGCAAAAAGGAAGGCTTCAATGAAGGGCAGACCCAATGCATAATATCCTGCAGCAGTGCCTGCAACCTGTGGAATTAAAAATGATAATGCACCAAAGACAAGGCTCCTATCTATCTTCTCAATGAACTTATTAATATTTATCTCCAGTCCCGCTATGAACATCAGGTAAACAAGACCAATCTCACCAAGAAGCACTATGGTCTCATCCCTCTCCAATATATGCAACGCATTGGGGCCGATCAATGCACCGGCAAGGATCACACCAATCATCCCAGGTAATCTAAATGATTTGAATAGAAGAGGTGCAATAAGGAACACAAGCATAGACAACGCAAAAATCAGCACGGGTTCATGTAGAGGGATCGATGGGAACATGTCCATTCTCCATAGTTATCAACGCATATTTGAATGCAAAAAGTCTCATAGTAGTGATTACACAACTAATATCTATGTATAGGTGAGCTTCATAATATAAAGTAGTAATGATGTTACCACTGTCTATTAATCTCAATGACTGATAGAGAGTAAACAAAAAACTATCACTGAAATTACAAAATTCACTAAATACTATCANNAGAACCCAACCCGGATACCTGAATAGTGAAACATTCTTTTAATAGAACTACTGGCGGCCTCTCGATGGACCTGAGCTTCGGGAAGCAGAGTGGTTCTTAGTAGTTGTCTTACTACCACCCCTATTGCTCTTATTGCCAGTGCTGCTACCAACCTTGTTTACACTTTTACCCTGGCTTGGTCTTACGCCTGTGGATTGCATAGGCTTGGCCTTATTAGCTTTGCCTTCACCCTTTTTACCCCTGCCCTGACTTCTTTTAGGTCCGGGGCTTCCCTTTGGTTTCCCTTGTTGTCTTGGGGCTGGTTTCGCTGCATCACCAATGGCGTTTCTTGCCTTTTCGGAATGATAGTTATGCTCAGCAATTTCAATATCCAGTCTGGTGAGCTTCTCTATACTCCTGAGGAAATCACGTTCATCTGCAGAACAGAAAGAGAATGCAGTTCCATCGGCTCCTGCTCTTGCAGTACGTCCTATACGGTGCACGTAGCTCTCTGAGACATTTGGAAGGTCATAATTTATGACGTGGGATATATCAGGAATATCGATTCCACGGGCTGCGATATCTGTTGCAACCAGTACACGAAGATGTCCTGACCTGAAATCCTGAAGTGCCTTTGTACGATGGGTCTGGGACTTGTTACCATGAATTGCATCAGCCGGGATCTTGTTTTTGTTAAGCGTCTGAGCAACCTTGTTAGCACGGTGCTTTGTACGTGTGAACACAAGAACACATTCCAGATGTTTGCCCCTCAGAAGCTGCAAAAGCAATTCGTTCTTATCCTCAGAATCAACGAAAAAGACGAACTGATCTATGCGCTCTACTGTTGTTGCCTGCGGGGTTACCTCTACTGTGACAGGATTGGTAAGCAATTTCCTGGCAAGCGCAGATATCTCCGGTGACATGGTGGCTGAATAGAAAAGTGATTGACGTTTGTTTGGAAGTAATTCAACGATGTTGTACACATCATTGACAAAGCCCATGTCAAGCATCCTGTCCGCCTCATCAAGGACAAAATACTCCACACCAGACAATCTGACGTGTCCCTGGTCTATCAGGTCTAACAGCCTGCCGGGAGTCGCCACAAGGATATCTACGCCCCTGGAGAGGGCTCTGACCTGAGGACCCTGACCAACGCCACCAAAAACGACTGCATGCTTGAAACGTGTGAACTGGCCATACGTTGCAAAACTATCTCCGATCTGCGCTGCAAGCTCCCTGGTGGGTGCAAGTACAAGAACACGTGGTTTTCCCGGACGTGGTGCTTTGTATGATGCAGACATTCTTTGCAGGATCGGTAATGAGAAGGCAGCAGTCTTGCCTGTACCTGTCTGAGCGATACCGATCATATCCTTACCGCTTAACAAATGTGGAATGGATAGATTCTGTATCGGAGTAGGAGTAGTATACCCTTTTTCGGACAAAGCCCGCTTAAGCGGGTCTATTAAATTAAGATTATCAAATGACACGTATACCTCGGAATTACAGTGCAAAACTCATTGAAAATTGAATTCGACCAATCTTTCCCGGAGAGAATATCCCACCAGGATAAAAGCCGAGCTTTTTAAATGATTCCGCACAGTAAAAAATCTATAAATTGAATTTTAATTGAATATTACAAAAAGCGACATCGACACAGTTAAAAATTATTGTTTTTTAAGAAAGCATGTAATTTTAACTTCACAATATTACTTGATAATTTGTATGGTGCTCCGGCCGGGATTCGAACCCGAGTCTTCGGCTCGAAAGGCCGGAATGATTGGCCGGACTACACTACCGGAGCACGTTGATTTCGCTTTAGTGAAGCGACTCCAACATGGCACATATAGTTATTAAACCTTTCGCTTGGGTCAGCATTTTTCCCCTGTTTCCTCAGAGTCATTGAGGTTTGCTACCCATGCAGTGAGCTTCCCACATGCCTCTGGCTGACATGCATCCCTGCAACCGGCACAAGGTGAGAACATATCCCCGGATAACAGGAGATCAAAACAAGGAATTTCTTCCTCCTTGACTTTAAGAAGATAGGTCCGGGCTCCGTTAGAGACAGCTTGCTCCCGGATAATAAGCTCATCATCCAAAAGCTTCGACACAACTCTGGAGCATTTACGACTGTCTATATCAAGCATTTTCCAGAGTTCATTCTGGAAAACGCCTTCCTTGCTGTCTCGAATAATATTTAATGCATCTTCTTCGACACTCATGTTAGTTTCCACTGGGTGTTTATTCTTCCATCGGAACAACAAGAATTATATTATTTCCACGCAATACGACAGAACCAAGGGATCGCAGACGCTCGCCGTTTGCTATCTCTACAGTATCNNACCATATGCAGGTTCATGTAATCATCAGCACTTTTTAAAGTTCCTTCGAGCAGGTGAAGGTCACCTTTCATCTCTACCTGGACTTTAGATCCAACTAATTTCTGGACTTTCTTACTAGGGAACAAAATTAATCCTCGCTTTCATTTAAAAGAATAATACTTATCTGTATGCCATTCTATATTCAGGCTAATTAAAATAGCCAATATCATATTTATTCTTGGCGATTTGCACATAAATACTTGATGCAGGTCACATATAACCCTGTAATTCAGTGCTATCCTGCACAGCATCCGGCTTTTTCGCCTTTATGCCGACCTGTGGTTTTGTAATAGGACCAAATGTGGCTTCATAATTCTGTATATGCTGATTGAGCCAGCGTACAAGTTCAACTGTCGCCAGAGGTGAAAGTATAACCTCGGTCTCAAGTCTTCTCTGAATAACCTGCTCATCACCTTTCTTACTTACAGCCATAGGCATATCGTTATAAAAGCCGATCCTGAAATCATAGGGACTGTGTCCTCCCACTGCACCAATGGAGTAGACCTGCTTAAAATCATCCGGTTTATGCAATTCAATTCTGACATTCTTCTTTTTCCTTATCTCTTCAGGTTTATCGGTCATCTTGTCACCTTCGTTTTTTTCTGAGTCCATATAATCACATCCTCAATAGGCTTCTATCTGCAGACATAACTATTATAATTTTTGATGCTGAAAATTGTTGCCTGAATGACCGCAGGATATGTATCAGCCCTCAACAATTTTCCTAAGGCTTCTGGCTCTTGCAGAGACTTCCCTTTTAGAATGTGCCGCAGCTATCAGTTCAACGGCCTCAAGGTTACGTACCACATTATCGAGATAGCCAAGCACATCGCCAGGATAAGCAGTTATTCCATAAAGGCTCTCAAGTTTTCTTACAATTCCATCCGGCTCATAACCTTCAGCCCTGATAGAAATGATCTTCTCAGAGAACTTGCGTTCAGCACAGCCACAATAAGGAGAATCCCGACAATTGCATGTCAGAAAATCAGCGGCAAATTCGAACAACTGGTCACGCAGCGTGATATCCAGTTTATCCATATTTTCCCCTTCAAACAATATATCCAGAGAAGCTCCCTGAAACACTCTTGACGGAAGATTCACATTAAGGGCAGCAGATATGCGAGCAGCATACTTGTAATAGACCGAATCAAAGAACTCCAGATTGGAAACCGTCACCAGAGGATCCTGTTCCACCAGAACGGAGTCACGTATAAGAAACGCCTTTGAAACTGAAAGAAAATGCCCTGCTGCTATCTTTCCGAATCTTGTAAGCGAAATAAGGTCATCCTTTTTGTGAAGGAACTTATTTCTTGCAAGTTTGTTAAGCAAGAAATCTACGTTATAGTCAGCCAGCATATTGGAGTGTATCTTTTCAAGATCCTTCTTTGAGGAAGTCACAGCAGCTGTCGCGAGAACTTCTTCCAGTTGTTCATCATCACCATACTGGACCTTGCTATGCTGCATCTCACCTTTAAGCAGTTTCAGGGCAACGGCATCCTCAGTATCGCCCTTGTCACCTGAATATTTCTTGTTAGGAACAGCAAGCACGATCACCTCACCACGATCATGGTAATCAGGTCTTCCTGCACGTCCCAGCATCTGGAGAAAATCCTGCATAGTAAGCCATTCGATACCCATTGCCAGAGATTCGAATATGACCTGTGATGCCGGAAAATCCACTCCGGCTGCAAGGGCTGCCGTTGTCACAACAACGGGGAGTTTACCTTTGACAAAAGCGATCTCGACTTTTTTGCGCTCCTGACTTGTAAGACCCGCATGATACGGAGCAGCAGATATTGGCAACGCTTCAGCAATGCTATGACAATTACGCCTTGAATTCGTGAATATTATTGTCTGACCCTTATGACCTTTTGAAGATGTCATGGCAAACTCTTCCCTTACAAGCCTGGTCATTATCTTTACCTTGGAGTATTCAGGACAGAGTATCAGATGTCTTTCAATAGGCACCGGGCGATACTCATACTCAATGAGCTTCGCTCCCAGCTGTTTTGCACGCAACTGGGGTTTGGCCACGGTTGCAGAAAGGTAAATGAACTGGGCATCAGGTGCAATGTATTTCAACCTTGCAATAACACCATCCAGGCGGTGACCTCTTTCAGAATCCTCTATCGTATGAACCTCATCTATTACCACTGTTCCGACATGTCCCAGCATATCAGCGCCACCTGTCCTGAGGACATAATCAAGACCTTCGTATGTCCCTATTATTATATCCGAATCCAGGGTTCTTGTCATGGATTCATTCTTTGAGGTCTTGATACGTGCACTGCCCACCCTGATAGATGTTTTGATGCCAATTGGAGAATATCGTTTTGTGAACTGGTCATATTTCTGGTTCGCAAGTGCTACCAGTGGCACAAGATAGAGCATTTTGCCCTTCTTCCTTAAAATATTCTCAATACCTGCAAGCTCGGCTATCAGGGTCTTACCTGTCGCAGTCACAGATGTGACAAGCTGATTCTGTCCTTTGAGAAGACCGTTTTCAACTGACAGGGATTGCACCGGCAGAAGAGTATCGGATTTTTCGAGCAGTATTTTTTTAAAACTCTTATGCAAAGGCAGGTCCTTTATCAGTTCCTTTGGAACTGAAGTGTTTGCAGCAATGGAATCGAATTTTGTAAGCTCACGGTCCAGGTCATCAGGACTTATCATAGCCATCGTCCTGTCAAGATCCTTTGTCTTGAGCATTATATCCTCAAATCTCTGACATACCTCATCCCCATAGTTTACATGGGAACTTTTGAGCATTCTGAAAAGTTCTTCCCGTGCACAGTCCTCACACACTTTATCCCGATGATATTTTATAGAACGCCTGTTCAGGAAATTGAACCTGTTCTTTAACAGGCAGAATTTGCATGCATTTACAACATCTGCGCTGAGCTGAAATCCCTGGAGCATATCTACAAATCTGGCAGTCTGTTCAGCATCACCGTCCCTGGCTATCATTATACGGTCAGCTATCCTTATAAGATCGATAAATTCCGATGGCGGCCTGTATTCACCTTTGCCTTCGGTTTTGACCTTGAATTTATGCGGACGCGGGCCGGCATCAGTCTGCCTCAGAAGAAGCTCACCGACAAAAAGAGGTTTTTTCTTTTTATCCCGTATCGGCAGGATAATAATTTTGGACCTTTCGGCGCTTGCAAGTATCCAGAGAGTCATTGATGCTCTTTGATGACTTATAGTCTATAAATACTATTGTATATACTCAAAACAAGTGTTTTATAATATTAGAGATTATATAATTATTGAATATTATTGGGGATGAAAAATGCTGGAATCTATACACATGATGGAGACTGAAACCATTAGTCCTGAGGCTGAATTCAGGGATGGGGGAGAAACTTCCCTTTATGAAAGTCTTAAAAAACAGGAACAAAATATGGTAGTTGAAGATGGATTCCGTCTGAGTTCAACCGGAATTTTAGTTCTTGACAGGACATTAGGAGGAGGGTTGCCAGCCGGATCACTTACATACTTTTCAGCCGACCCACGTTCAATGTCTGAAGTTTTCCTTTACCAATTCACTCAATCACGCAAAACGTACTATTTTACAACGAGCAGAAAACCAAGATTTGTGCTCAACGATGTGATCAACCTTGGATTTGATCCCAGTAACATCATTTTTGTAGACATATACAGTGAATACTATTGTACGACATGTGGAGACAAGTCAGATAACATAGGTAACGAATTCATAGATTCCAAGATCATAGATTTCACTGAGTTCAACTTGCGCAACATTGCAAACGATTCAAGCGGTGAAGAAGTGAACATTATCTTCGATTCCTTCTCGTTCTTTATGGAACTCACCGTTAACAAAGGACACATTAAACAACTTGTTAACGTACTCTATGAAACAACAAAGGATCTTGGATGCCTGACCTACCTGTATGGAGTTAATAACAATAAAGCCAAGGACATTGAGAACTTCACTTTTAACATATGCGATGTTATTTTTGAGTCGATCCTTGACAAAGGAGCTGACAAGGTAATAAGTAAACTTGCAATTCCAAAGATCAGGGGAATGGTGCCCAGTGCAGACATCATAAAATTCAAGATCGGAGAAGGCATACAGATCGACACATCCAAGGATATTGCATAATATCCAAGAATCCTTTTCTTTAAAATTCCGCATCTGAAGTTGCAAGCGAACAGGTACAGGAATATTGTTCCGGAAGTGACCGTATAACATCCGAGAGTACTCCTCTCAATTTATCATTTATATTTGTGAGAGTATCAAGCACTTCAGTAACTGTCATTTTTCCCGTTCCCGTCCCACATGCGTCATTTGTAATAGTACAGATGGATGCATAGCACATGTTCAGTTCTTTTGCGAGCACGATTTCAGGAAGGCCGGTCATACCTACAACATCCCCGAATTGCCGCATCATTCGTATTTCAGCTTTTGTTTCAAACCTTGGACCTTCAGCGCAGATATAAACACCTTCTGAAAAGCCAATGTTCCTGCCAGCAAGAGAAGCACTCATAAGCTGTCTTGTATGAGGACAGTATGGTTCACTTACATCTACATGCACTGTCCTTTCATTAAAAAAAGTCGAAGGTCTGCTCTTAGTAAGATCAATAAAATCATTGGGTAAAAAGAAACTTCCAACAGGATGATTCTTCATAGTACCTACGGAATTTGTGGATATTATCCTCTTTATACCCAATTCATGTATGGCACAGATATTGGCCCGATAATTTAGCATATGAGGTGGAACATGCCTGTTACCATCTGCATGTCTGGGTATCAATGCAACATTTCTGCCCCCTATCTTCAGAATATGAACGAGGACATCACCATAAAGAGTACTTACCAGCACTTCCCTATCAGAACCTTCTGAAGTGAAAGCAACCCCGCCTATTAAAGCAACCTGCAGATCCAGATCAGGATAAATGTTCTCTTTTTCCTGCATTGTTTCACCTCTTAGACTTTTTTCCTGTTGCTTGCGGACGATTTGAAACCTTGATCCCTGCCAGTGCGAGGATGATAGCAAATACTATAGAATATACGAATTGTTCTATTCCTGCACGTGGATCGCCAATATCGCTTCCAATCACAGGGCTCATTGACATGAGGTAACTGGTGGCTCCCCAGAAAAGGAAACCTATGGACAACACAAAGAAAGCAGGTATCAGATATTTTCCATAAGACTCACCACGTTGTTTGCAATCTATTATCTTTCCTGCGTCTGCAAAGAGTATTGCCAGAACATATACCCAGATGGTCTTGTGAATGAAAGCTGTGAACAGCGGGATAACTCCATAATACCACAGTCCTTCTGCTGTGTAAAACGCCCATACATCCATGAGTCCTGCCAGAGTGGCCACTATTATTAAGAAAAACGCTGTTGCATAAGTGAAGAATGTCATTCTGCCCGAGTGGAAAGAATCTTTAAGTTTTTCCCAGTAGAAAGCAACTGTATCGCTGAATCCACGGTAAAGCATGTAAAGACCAACTGCCGCCAGAATGCCTATAATAGCACCCTGGGAATAGTTAATAAGCAGGAAAAATGCGTATATGAGAGCCGTAAGTCCCAGCGGAACGAAAAATGTCTGGGATATTTTAGGATCATTGAAAGCATGTTTGATTATGTAATAGGTACTTTCCAGATTGGCACTCTGCATTACTACAATGCGCCTTACGGAATCGATCTTGACCCTGGACTGTACGATGGGAAGCAGGGTTTCATCTTCAGCACCATCAGATACGAATATAACTGATTCTGCCGGGAATTTCTTCAAAAGCATATCAAGCTGATTGGCTATCCTCTGGTCAGAGATGATACCAATGTTCCTGTCACCTGCAAGGGTAAAGATTTCCGCATCAACTCCCTTTGCAAGCAACTCGTCAAGTATCTTGACGCCTCCGAAGATAGTGTTTGTATCGGAATCTTCAGGGTCTGCTAATGCAAGCTTGACCGCTGCCTCTATATTTGCTTCTTTGCCTATCAGAGGGCCCTGGACGTTCGCTTTGTCTCCAAGGTCATTATCCCTGTCTATGCAGATTACCAGTGTTTGCATGAAACTCCTGTAGATATTTATAACGAAAATATAAATAGATTCTCATAAATCAGCATCTGTAAAGA